>NZ_JACAOM010000001.1:0-26848 GCF_013386245.1 Pseudomonas sp. 21615526
ATCCACCCGCACCGGCCCCGGCGCCTCAGGCCCCAGCTGTTGCAACTGCAGCCCCTGCTCCCCCACCTGCAAGGCAAAGTCCGCCTCATCCAGTTGCAAAGGCAACCCCAGCTGCTCGGCCCAGTGCTGCGCACGTGCCTGAAAACCTTCGGCCAAGGCCTCGACCCGAATGCGGCTGGCCGCTGGTTGTTCGCTCATCGGTGACTACGCTCAAAAATATTAAGGATCGGCAAAAAGCGGCCGATAAAAAAAAGGATCCGGCATTTTGCCAGAGCTGAGCGACGATCGAGAGAAATGTCAGACATTCCTTCGCTATTCACCGGTGTACTGCCGACCCACAACCACTTCGGCCTGCGCAATACCCAAGCGCTGGCCGGCGTCAGTCATGTGTGGCAGGACTTCTTCGCCCAGGCGTTGGCCGAACAGCTCGGCGACACGCCGGGCGCGCTCGCCAAGTCGGTGGCGAAACCTGTGGACCCGGCGGTAGAACCCAGCGAAGGCAGTGACCTGCTGTCGCAGATCGTCACCCAGCGCGCCTGTGATGTGACAGACACCGAGATCGCCCCGCCCGAGCCGCTGTTCCTGCCCATCGCCGAATTCGAACTGGAACTGCTGCCACCGGCCCCGCCACCGTACCCGGCGGAAGAAGTGGTCGCCCAGCAAAAGCAGCAAAACTTCGAAAGCGCCTGGGTGCGCCCGATCGTCCTGACCGCCGGCCAACCGCTGCCCGAACCGGGTCCGGCGCCGCAACCACGCCCGCTGCATTTGCCGATCGCCGAATTCGAACTGGACCTGCTGCCACCACCACCGCCACCGTTCCCGGCAGAAGAGCTGGTTGAGCAACAGAAAGCCCTGGATTTCGACAGCCGCTGGGCGCGTCCGCTGATCCTGCACAACCTGCGCCTGGCCGCCTGACCCTCAGCGACACACCCACCACCGACCCATGTCCAGATGAAAGTGATTACGGTGGGCGGCGTTGTAATCCGGGCTCAACACCACATTGAAATCCTTGCAGGCGCCATCGCGCACTTGCCGCAGGAAGCGCGCACGCTCGCCGTCACCCGGCCAATCCTTGAGCACACTGATGGTGCGCCCGTCCGCCAGGCGAAACCCGGCGATATCCAACGCATTGGCCGACGCATGCTGGCTGAGTCGTCCGTTGGCGCGGTTGTAGATATTGCGACAGGCAAAGCTGCCCAGGTGATCGACCCGCGTCACTGCCTGGCCAAACACCGCCTGGGCCGCTGGTTGCAGGCTATGGCGCTCGAACAGGGCGAACGCCACGGCCAGCGGGCAACTGGCGAGAAAGCTGCTGCTCAAGCCGACATCAGCGCCTTGGACCCGCAATGTATTGCGCAGCGGGCAAGCCGCGTCGGCAGGGCTGTCCGCCTGATGGGCGACCCGCAGCCCGGAGGTCTTCAGCACTTGGTCACATAGGGCAGGATCATCCTGCAAACGCCCAAGCTTGAATCGGGTCAGCAGGTTCGGGCTTGCCCGCACGTCCAGCGGAGCCCACGGGTTCCACTCATCGGGCAGCGGCACCCAACCCCGCCACACGCCAACCAACACACCACCTGCCAACACCAGCAGCACGCGCAGCACCTTGAAGAAACGCACGCCTCAGCCCTTGAACAGTTGATTGGCCTGGTTGAACGGCATCGAGCGCTCAGTGAAGGTAAACGTGCCCAACTCATGAACCTCCTGGGCCGCCCTGAAGAACTCGCCATAAGCCGCCAGGGCCATGGCCGAGCCGACGCTGATGCGCTTGACACCCATCTCGCTCAACTGCGCCACGCTGAGTTTCAGGGCGCCTGACATCAAGATATTCACGGGCTTGGGTGCAACCGCCTTCACCACCGCCAATACTTCCTCGGCACTGCGCAGGGCCGGTGCATAGAGCACGTCGGCGCCAGCTTCGGCGTAGGCCTGCAGGCGGCGAATGGTGTCGGGCAAATCCAGCCGGCCATGCAGGAGGTTTTCCGCGCGGGCGGTCAGGGTGAAGGGGAATGGCAAACTGCGGGCAGCGGCGACTGCGGCTTCGACGCGCTCCACGGAAAGATCAAAGGGATAGATCGGGTCGACGGCAATTCCGGTGGCGTCTTCGATGGAGCCACCGACAATCCCAGTCGCTGCCGCCCGCAGGATAGTCTTGGCGCAGCCTTCAGGGGTGTCACTGAAGCAGTTTTCCAGGTCCGCGGCGACGGGCAGCGAGGTCGCCTGGACGATCGCCCCGGCATTGCCCAAGGTGTCTTCCAGGGACAACGCACCTTCGGCATCCGGGCGGCCGAGGCTGAAGGCAAAGCCGGCGCTGGTGGTGGCCAGGGCTTCAAACCCCAGGCTGGCGAGCATTTTTGCAGAGCCCGCATCCCATGGATTGGGCATCACGAACGCGCGGTCACGCTCATGCAGGGCCTTGAAGGTTTCGGCGCGAAGGGTTTGGGCATCCATGACTGACTCCTGTCGGGAAAAGGAGCCTTAGAGTAACCCCAGTTGCTCCGCTGCGGGTTCTCGATGCAGGGTGGGCAATGCCGGCAAGCCGGGCAAGCGCAGCATCAATTTCTCATGAAAGCGCAAGGCCAGTTGGGCGGCCAGGCGGTTGTCGGAAGTGTGAAGAAACACGTAGGGCGTACGCCCCTCTTCGATCCAGCCGGCGACCTTTTCAATCCAGGGCACCAGAAACGGGTCATTGGCTTCCAACTCCGGATGGCCGATAAAGCGCACTTGCGGAAACTGCGTCAGCGCCGCCGGGCGAGGCGGCACCTTGGGCTTTTTCGATTGGGCGTGCAGCACGGCTGCCGAGGTGGAGGTGCAACTGAACAACGCACGCGGGTCCAGGCAGATGCGCTCGACTCCGCGGTCGCGCAGCAAGCGGTTGAGACTGCGCTCGGCATCGCCCTTGGCGAAAAATTCCGAGTGACGCACCTCCACCGCCAACGGTCGCTCCAGCCCGTCGATAAACCCGGCCAACTCACCCAGGCGCTGCGGGGTGAAACTGGCCGGCAGCTGCAGCCACAACGGCGAAATACGCTCGCCCAACGGGCTCATCAACCCGAGGAAACTTTCCGCCGCCGGCAACTGCTCGATCAGGTTGCCGCTGTGGCTGATATCCCCCGGAAACTTGGCCGTGAAGCGAAAATGCTCGGGCATGATTTCAGCCCAGCGCTGCACGGTAGCGACGGAAGGACGGGCGTAGAACGTGGTGTTGCCCTCGACGGCGTTGAAGACCTGGGAATACAGGGCAAGGTAATCGCTGGAGCGGGCGTCGGCGGGATACAGGTATTCGCGCCAGGCGTTTTCACTCCAGGACGGACAACCGAGGTAGTAAGGCAACAGCATCAGATATGGATATCGAGGCCCAGCACTTCCATATCCCATTCGACAAAGCCGGCAGTGGTCAGGTAGCTGGCCAGGGCATTGGCGACGTTTTTGCTCATGGAGCGCGGGAAGATCATGTCTTGCTGGCGGGCAGGAACGCCGCTGGTGCGTGCACCGCCGGAACCCTGGGAACGGGTTGAAACAGCAGTGTTGTCAGACTGGATTTCAACAAAGTCGGGCGAGTCTTCGACGGAGTCGTCTACCGTCACGTTCGCCTTGCGAGGCTTGCGCTTGAGGGGGTAGGACTGTGATGAAAAGCCGTCTATGCGCATACATGCGAACTCGGTATCGGTGATGGCATTTTAGTGGCGCTTTCCATGGCGCGCAAATGCTCTGGTGATAACTAGAACACATAATTGGTAAAAGGTTTAAAAGCACGGGCAAATTCTGACGATTGGCTATTTTTTCCTGAAATTGCCCGCACTTTTGACGTCAAATAATCCCGCGTTCAGCCTTGGTCTGCGCCACTTTATCCCGCAGGTACACGGGCGCCGCCTGGTCCGCCGGAATCGCCTCGCCTCGCTCCCAGGCAAAGCGTGCCAGGGCCAGCAGGTCTTCGGCGTGGGGCAGCATCCCGGCATCCTGGCCGGCAAGCGTCACGCCAATGCGCTCGCCGTAGCCCCAGCCGGTGCCGGCACCGAACCAGTCGCCGCTGGCATCAGCCGGCAAGGCCGCCGTTTCAGGCGACAGCACAGCTTCAGCCCCCACCAGGCGCATCTCGCCAGCGGTTTCGCGGTAGCAGCCCCAATACACTTCATCCATGCGCGCATCGATGGCCGCCGCGACCTGGTTGGCGCCGTGTTCGCGAAATGCCCGCTGCGCCAGCACCGCCAGGTTGGACACCGGCAATACCGGACGCTCCAGCGCAAACGCCAGGCCCTGGACCACACCAATAGCGATGCGCACACCGGTGAACGCACCCGGGCCGCGCCCGAATGCGATGGCGTCCACCGCCGACAAGGTGGTGCCCGCGTCCAGCAGCAATTGCTTGATCATCGGCAACAGCTTCTGCGCGTGCAGGCGCGGGATCACCTCGTAGTGGCTCGTAACCTTGCCATCGTGCAGCAGGGCAACGGAGCAAGCTTCAGTCGCGGTGTCCAGGGCCAGCAAGGTGCTCATCGGTGTATGCATCCACGTTGAAAAAAAGTGCGTCAGTATAAACAACAACGGCCCGCAAGCGGGCCGTTGTCAATCAAGCGGATGAACGATCAGATCAGCGCTTCCAGTACTTTGCCAGTGATGGCTTCAACCGAACCCACACCTTCGATGTGGCTGTACTTCGGCTTGCCCTGGGCGGCCGAGAGTTTCTGGTAGAAGTCCACCAGCGGCTTGGTCTGGGAATGGTAGACCGACAGGCGATGACGCACGGTCTCTTCGGTGTCGTCCTTACGCTGCACCAGGTCTTCGCCGGTAACATCGTCCTTGCCCGCGACTTTCGGCGGGTTGTAGACGATGTGGTAGACGCGGCCCGAGGCCTCGTGAACACGACGACCGGCAATACGCTGCACGATCTCTTCGTCTTCAACGGCGATTTCCACCACGTTGTCCAGCTCGACGCCGGCCTTCACCAGGGCTTCAGCCTGGGGAATGGTGCGCGGGAAGCCATCGAACAGGAAACCGTTCTTGCAGTCTTCCTGGCTGATGCGTTCCTTGACCAGGTTGATGATCAGGTCATCGGAGACCAGGCCGCCGCTGTCCATCACGCTCTTGGCGATCAGGCCCAGCTCGGTGCCGGCCTTGACGGCCGCACGCAGCATGTCGCCGGTGGAGATTTGTGGAATGCCGAATTTTTCAGTGATGAACTTTGCCTGAGTACCTTTACCGGCCCCGGGAGCTCCCAGCAGAATGACGCGCATCGATGTGCTCCTCAATTTTTTATAGAGATGACGCTCGGATTCGCCGCGTGGGGCCAATCTCGGAAATTTTGGGTCCAGGCCGCACAAACGGCCAAAGGCTGATCAAGATACACAGCAGGCCCAAACCACACAAGCCGCCGAAAGTAGGAGAAACCCGCGCCGCGCTGGCTTTATAGGCAGGTACAACCCTGACAGCAAAACGCCGGTCGCCAATTTTACGGCGCCCGGCGCGGGGTATCTGCAAGCTATTGAGAACACGCCATAAATGTCAGCCGGTGTTGCGCAAACCAGCGGCAATACCGGCCACAGACACCAGCAGCGCCTGTTCCAGAGGGCTGTCTTGTGCCGCTTCCTGTTGCCGCGATCGGGCAAGCAATTCGGCCTGCAGCAGGTGCAACGGGTCCAGGTAGGTGTTGCGCAGGCGGATGAACTCAAGCGTATCGGGGCTGTGGGCCAGCAGCTGAGACTGGCCAGTCAGGCCAAGCACCACACTGCACGCCTGCGACAATAGGTCGCGTAAGTGCGCACCCAATGGCAGCAGATCGGGCTGCACCAATCGCTCGTCATACAGCCGGGCGATGTCGGCGTCGGCCTTGGCCAGCACCATTTCCAGCATATCGATGCGGGTACGAAAGAACGGCCACTGCTCGCGCATCTGCCCCAGCAACTCGCCTTCGCCACGCTCCAGGGCATTGTTCAACGCCGCTTCCCAGCCGAGCCAGGCGGGCAGCATCAGGCGGGTCTGGGTCCAGCCGAAGATCCACGGGATCGCCCGCAGGCTTTCGATACCGCCGGCCCGGCGCTTGGCCGGGCGACTGCCCAGTGGCAAGCGACCCAGTTCCTGCTCCGGGGTCGACTGGCGGAAATACTCGACGAACTGCGGATTTTCCCGCACCACGGCGCGGTAAGCGCTGACACCGTCGGCGGCCAATTCGTCCATCAAGTGGCGCCAGGCCGGTTCCGGTGGTGGCGGTGGCAGCAAGGTTGCCTCCAGCACCGCCGCCAGGTACAGGTTGAGGTTTTGCTCGGCGATGTCCGGCAGGCCGAACTTGAAGCGGATCATCTCGCCCTGCTCAGTGGTGCGGAAACGCCCCGCCACCGACCCAGGAGGCTGCGACAGAATCGCCGCGTGAGCCGGGCCGCCGCCGCGGCCTACGGTGCCGCCACGACCGTGGAACAGCAGCAGTTCGACTTGTTGTTCGCGGCAGATTTCCACCAACTGTTCCTGGGCCCGGTATTGCGCCCAGGCGGCGGCGGTAGTGCCGGCGTCCTTGGCCGAATCCGAGTAGCCGATCATCACTTCCTGCGGGCCCTGCAGGCGGGCGCGGTAGCCCGGCAACAGCAGCAGTTTTTCGATCACCGGGCCTGCGTTGTCCAGGTCAGCCAGGGTCTCGAACAACGGCACCACACGCATCGGCCGTTGTACGCCGGACTCCTTGAGCAGCAGTTGCACGGCCAACACGTCCGACGCGGCGCCGGCCATGGAGATGACGTAGGAACCCAGGGACGCAGCCGGTGCGGCAGCGATTTCCTTACAGGTGTTCAGCACTTCGGCGGTGTCTGCCGAAGGCTTGAAGTAGCCCGGCAACAAGGGGCGACGGTTGGCCAGTTCCTTCATCAGGAAGCTGATGCGCGCCTCTTCGTCCCAATCCTCGTACCGGCCAAGGCCCAGGTAGTCGGTGATTTCGGTCATGGCCGCGCAGTGGCGGGTGGAATCCTGACGTACGTCGAGGCGCACCAGGAACAAGCCAAACGTCACAGCCCGACGCAGGCAGTCCAGCAGCGGGCCGTCGGCAATCACGCCCATGCCGCAGCTATGCAGCGACTCGTAGCACAGTTGCAAAGGCTCGAGCAGGTCGCGGTTGTTTTGCAGCACATCGGCGGGCGCCGGCGTGGTGCTGGTCAACGAGGTGTGGGCCCATTGGCGTGTGGCGCGCAGCCGCTCACGCAATTGCTTGAGCAACGCCCGGTAAGGTTCGACGCTGTCACCCACCTTGACCTGCAATGCCGGGCTGGCCTGTTGCATCGACAGTTCGGAGGCGAGGTGGTCGATGTCGCGCAAGTACAGGTCAGCCGCCATCCAGCGCGCCAGCAACAGCACTTCGCGGGTGACCGGGGCGGTGACGTTGGGGTTGCCGTCGCGGTCGCCGCCCATCCAGGAAGCGAAGCGAATCGGCGCGGCCTCCAGAGGCAGGCGCAGGCCGGTCGCGGCATGCAAAGCGTGATCGGCCTTGCGCAAATAATTCGGGATGGCGTGCCACAACGAATGCTCGATCACCGCAAAGCCCCACTTGGCTTCGTCTACCGGCGTGGGCCGGGTGCGGCGAATTTCTTCGGTGTGCCAGGCTTCGGCGATCAGGCGTTGCAGGCGATTGCGGATCTGCTCGCGCTCGGCGGTGGTGAGGTCGCGGTGATCCTGCAGGGCCAGTTGTGCGGCGATGGCGTCGTATTTCTGGATCAGGGTGCGGCGGGCGACTTCGGTGGGGTGAGCGGTGAGCACCAGTTCGATTTCCAGCCGGCCCAACTGGCGCGCCAGGGATTCGCTGCTGTGGCCTTCACTCTGCAGGCGCGCCAGCAGTTCCGGCAGCACCCGCGACTCGAACGGCGCCGGGGTTGATTCATCACGGCGGTGGATCAACTGATACTGTTCGGCGATATTGGCCAGGTTGAGAAACTGGTTGAAGGCCCGCGCCACCGGCAGCAGTTCGTCTTCCTTGAGTTGATTGAGGCTGGCGCTCAGCTCTTCGCCGGCCACCTGCTCCGAGGCTGCGCCACGGCGGTCGGCCTTGGCGCCTTTACGGATCTGCTCGATCTTGTCGAGGAATTCATCGCCGTACTGTTCTCGAATCGTGTTGCCCAACAGTTCACCCAGCAGGTGAACATCCTCACGCAAACGTGCATCGATATCGCTCATCAGCCAATCTCCAGCAGAAAATCCGGGACGCTTTGATCTTCAAGAGTGCCGCCCACGGCGACGTCTTACAAGGAACTTTAAACCTTGTGAGTTGCAGCTAGTCTCAACAGTAAGCCGCAGCGTTATCCGCGCTGGCCGGCTGGTCACTCATCATCGCCCGCGTACCGTGGGCTCCATTGAGGTTGCCATGAAAATCCGAGAACTGGCCCAGCATTGGGAAGAAAACGCCAAGGGTCGCCTGACCAAAACCGAATACGCCATCCATCTGGACGTGGAAGCCGCCGCCAGGCTGGCGGCGATCTCCGAGATGTACCCCAAACGCCATACCGAAGAACTGCTCGGCGAGTTGATTGGCGCAGCCCTCGAAGAGCTGGAAGCGAGCTTTCCCTATATCAAGGGCAAGCAGGTGATTGCCACCGATGAGGAAGGCGATCCGCTGTATGAGGATGTCGGCCCAACCCCACGTTTTCTCAGCCTGTCACGGCGTTACCTGCACGATTTGTCAGCTCAGTCCGACAAGCAGAAACACTAGTAAACCTGCGCCTCGAACCCCTTAACCTCCCGTATTCAGGGCCTCCCACAGGCCCTGGATACCGCTGCGCCATGCAAAAGTTCCAACTTTTAAACGCTGACCGTTCAGTCAAATATTTTTTTAGGCAAATCGCCATCTTCGCTGAACTATTCAAAAAAGCCTCCGGTCACAGCCAGTAAGCCATCACTTGGAACAGCCGTTTGAATAGGCGTCCTGAGCTAACCGCCGGGCCCCGCAGACACTGCAAGCCGGAGATGGATTTGATGTTTTTCAGGAGTTACCTAATGGAGTTGAAGACGATGAAGACCAGCACTGCCAAAACCTCGTTTAACCACCTGCGCGGGCTTAAATTGGCCGCGCTGGCAATCGGCACCAGCTTCGTACTGGCTGGCTGCGCCGGCAACCCGCCGACCGAGCAATACGCTGTGACCCAATCTGCGGTGAACAGCGCTGTCAGCGCCGGCGGTACCGAGTTCGCAGCCGTGGAGATGAAGTCTGCCCAGGACAAACTGAAGCAAGCTGAAATCGCCATGCACGACAAGAACTACGACGAAGCCCGTCGCCTGGCCGAACAGTCCGAGTGGGACGCTCGCGTAGCAGAGCGTAAAGCCCAGGCTGCCAAGGCCGAACAGGCTGTGAAGGATTCCCAGAAAGCTGTTCAGGAGCTGCGTCAGGAAGGCATGCGCCCGGCTGTGATCCAGCCGCAACAATAAGCCGCCGCCCCTGATTGCATTGCACCCGAAACCGAATTGAAAGGACGACACGACTATGCGTAAACAATTGATGATCCCTGCCCTGCTGGCGATGAGCGTTGCTCTGGCGGCTTGCTCCACCCCGCCGAACCAGAACCTGGAAAATGCTCGGACCAACTTCTCGGCCCTGCAAGCCAACCCGCAAGCCACCAAGGTAGCGGCGCTGGAAACCAAAGACGCCAGCGACTGGCTGGACAAGGCTGACAAGGCCTACCGCGACAAGGAAGACCAGAAGAAGGTCGACCAACTGGCCTACCTGACCAACCAGCGCGTTGAAGTGGCCAAGGACACCATCGTCCTGCGTGAGTCCGAAGCCAAGCTGAAAAACGCCGGTGACGAACGTGCCCGCGCCCTGCTGCAGGCCCGTGACGCGCAGATCAAGCAACTGCAAGACAGCTTGAACGCCAAGCAGACTGATCGCGGCACACTGGTGACCTTTGGTGACGTGCTGTTCGCCACCAACAAGTCAGACCTCAAGTCCAGCGGCCTGGTGAATATCACCAAGCTGGCGCAGTTCCTGCGCGATAACCCGGACCGTAAAGTGATTGTCGAAGGCTACACCGACAGCACCGGTTCCGACTCGTACAACCAGAGCCTGTCCGAGCGCCGCGCCGCTTCCGTACAGCGCGCACTGGCCAACCAGGGTGTGGATATCTCGCGCATCGTGACCCAGGGCTATGGCAAGGAATACCCGGTTGCCGATAACGGCAGCGTTTCGGGCCGCGCCATGAACCGCCGCGTTGAAGTGACCATCTCCAACGACAACCAGCCGGTCAAGCCACGTTCTTCGATGGCCAACTGATCGATTGATGCTGGAAAAAAAACCCACGTTACTGTGGGTTTTTTTTCGGGTCGTCGAACCGGACAGGTCGGTTGGGATCCTCGGCTGGTAGCTCTATCTTCCCGCCGTAGCCATGTTCCGACAGCTTGTCGAGCAAGTGCTTGAGCTTATGATCCTCGGCGTCGAGCATTTCCAGCTTCTCGTGCCCCCTGAGCATGTTCACCATGTTGCTTATTGCAGCAATATCTATCGCCACCTTCTCGCCCCGACTCGTGTAAATCACATCGCTTCTGTGGTGCGTTACGCAATACGGTTCCAGATATTTCCATCATCAACTACGACTACACCGGAGGGCCCAGCCCGCACACCACGCCGCCCGCTCCGTCGCTGAATGATCGTTTGAGGCCGCATGAAAAATCCCGCCAAATGGCGGGATTCTTTTATTTGCAGGCCAGGAATCAAGAGGTCCCAGTGCGCTTCAAGAGCATCGGGTCAGTAGCTTACTGGCGCCGAGTTATCCTGCTCCGGAGCCGCCTGCCCTTTGAGTTGGGCCAGCTCCGCCTCGAGCCTCTTGAGCCTTTCCTCAAGGCTTTCTTCGCCCTGCGCGCCCTGTGCACCACCGCCTCCTTGGGCGATCTGGTTCTTCAACTTCTGAATCTCTTGTTCCAATTGCTGAAGTCGCGAATCACCTCCCCCCGCACCGGCAGTGAATGGGGAAGACGAGTTGTTTACGCGAGGAATGTCCATTCAAGTGACTCCAAATTAAGTATCCGAGATAACCGATCCAGCGCTGCTGGCCAGTACGGAATCTGTGGCAATCCACTTAAAATGGTTCCAGACCTTTCCCACTTGACTCGCGCTACTGCTCCAATTGCGGCGTTTCCTGCCCCATGCAGCGCACTGCCTGCTTCTTGCTGTTGACCAGTACGCCGGTCAGCCCTTTCTGTTCGGTATCAAACAGCACCAGTACGCCATCAACGCATTGCGCCACCTGGGCGGCCGGGGTCAGGGAGATTTTGTAATCCTCGCCCGGCACGGTCTTGAGCATGGTGAAGTCGCTGAGCAGCAACGCATCCTCGGGCTTGGCGAAGTGCAAATAGCCGTAGTACCACAGGCAGCCAACGGTACCGATGATGGTGCCGATGCCGGTGAGGATCAGGGGGATCATGTTGCGTTCTTCGCTCATTGCGGGTTCTCTGCGTTGGAATTCGGGGCCGCCGGGTAATTGGGGATTTCCCCCAGGCGGCGCAGCCCGTTGAAATGCTGGGGGTCGTCCAGGTAGCGCAGCATCACGGTTTGCCAGGTCTTGTCGGCAAAAGTTTGCACGTGGCCACCCCGGGTCAGTTGCAGCACCCGCGGTGGCGGCGCAGCCTGATACAGACGAATGCCGTTGGAGAGCGGCACGATCGGGTCGTCCAGGCTATGGAACAACAATTTCGGCACGCCGGTCAGCCGGGGCATGGCGTTGATCGCACTGTCGGCGTCCGGCACCAGCCACGACAACGGCACCTGGAACGGCCATGTTAGCCAGGAGGTGCTGAGGGCGAATTGTCCTACGTCACGATAACTGGCCGGCACACCGTCCAGTACCAGCGCCTTGAGCTGCGGCTGACGTTCGGGATGTTCCGCCAGGTAGTGCACCACTAGCGCGCCGCCCAGGCTTTGGCCCAGCACGATCAGTGGCTGGCCCTGGGTTTCGGGGGCGTTGTCGATCCACTTGAAAGCGGCGTCGATGTCCTGGTAAACCGCCGGCAGCGAAGGTTCGCCTTCGGACAACCCGTAGCCGCGATAGTCCACCAACAGCACTTGATAGCCCTGCTCCGGCAGCCACCAGCTGCCGCCGAGGTGCCAGGCGAGATTGCCGCCGTTGCCGTGCAGGTGCAGCACCGTGCCCTTGAGCGGCACGCCAGCCTTGGCCGGCAGCCACCAGGCGTGGAGCTTCAGACCATCGGCGGTGGTCAATGTGACGTCACGGTATTGCAGGCGAGCCTTTTCCGGGGTGAACGGCATGCCGCGCTCCGGATAGAACAATAAGGAGCTGCAGCCGTTAAGGGTCAGTAGCAGGCAAAGAATGCCGAGGATTCTCATCCGTTGAAGCCTCGTGAATGGGTTGGGAACGATCCTGAAGACCTATGGAGATCAAAGGTGGGAGCGGGCTTGCTCGCGAATGCGGTGATTCAGTAACCACATCTGTTGCTGATACACCGCATTCGCGAGCAAGCCCGCTCCCACATTTTGACTGAGTTCCTTCAGAGATATCGTTAAAGGATATTGGAGTAATCCGCCTCGATCCGGTCCAGGCTCAAATGGTTGAGGAAGTTGGAGAAACACATCCACGCCGCCAACGCATTCATGTCGCGGAACTGATCCGGCAGGTATTTGGGTGGCACCACCAGGCCTTCGTCCACCAGTTGGCGCAGGGTACGCATGTCTTCCAGGGTGGTCTTGCCGCAGAACAACAACGGCACTTGCTCCAGCTTGCCTTTGCGCACGGCCAACTGAATGTAGTTGTAAACCATGATAAAGCCCTTGAGGTAGGACAAATCCTTGGTAAACGGCAGACCCGTAGGCGTCGACCCACGGAAAACCCGGCTCGCATTGCCGTAGCTTTCCGCCATCTCAAAGCCCTGCTCACGGAAGAACTCGAACACCTGCAGGAAGTCGGCTCCCTGCTCCACCATATGAATGGCGCGAGTGCGGTTGGTCAGCTTGCGCAGGCGGCTGGGGTAGGAGGCGAAGGTGATGATTTCCATCAGGATCGCCAGGCCTTCCTGGGTCACGGTCGACGAGGGCGGGCCCTTGGACAGGAAGGTGCAGATCGGCTGGTTTTGCCCATTGAGGGTGGTGCCCACGTGCACCAGGCCTTCATGGACCTCCAGGGCGCGCACGTCGCGGTCGTTGAACATCGCGTCGGCGCGGATCTTGATGTAGTCGGCACCTGCCGCCGCATCCGCCACGATACCGTCGGACTCGAACACCCGGATGGTTTCCTCGGCCTCGCCGAATACCTTGTTCAGGCGGCTCTGCAGCAGGTTGACGGCGTCCTTGGCGGTCAGGGTCTTGGCTTCGTCCTTGAGGTCGCCACGGCCATCGATATTGTTCAGGTAGTCCGACATCATCAGGCCGAGGTCGGCCAGGGTCGGGTCACCGGCATGGAAAGCATCGGAAGCGGCGCCGTACAGCTCCTGGGAGATCAGGCCGAAATCCTCGGTGCCCCGCGCTTCGAGCATGCGCACCACCATGCGGTATTCCTTGCACATGCGCCGCATGATCTGCCCGACCGGGTTGAACTGGCCAAGCTGGCGGGTGATGTCACGCTCGATGTTCTGGAACTCCAGCTTCACCGCGCTGGAATCGAACGACAGCGGCCGGGTCAGGTAGTAGTCGCGGTCCACCGCCGGCATTTCCTTACCCTTGGCCTTGAGGAATCCCTGGCGAATATTCTCGTCCCACTTCACGGCGTCGAGGACGCGAATCGGTGTTTGCGCCAGCACAATGCGATCGGACAAGGCGCGTATCGTCTGCTGGTAATCGTCCACCCGGTACTTCCTCTTTAAACGTTATTTGCCTGCACGCTGGTAGCGCACGGCTTCGACGAACACATCGGCATTGGCCGGATCATCCAGGTACGCAAATACCCGGGCCATGGAACTGTCGATCAACACACCGGCACCCTCGACGGTTTCGACGGTGCTGCCACTCAGGACCTTCTGGCCGACCGCCTGGTGGACCTGATCCAGGTCGAGGTTGTAGACCACCAGTTCGTGCTCATCATTCAATTCGAACCCGGCGAGGATGTAATGCCCGCCGAACCTGGTCGGCAATGGCGCCGACAGATACCAGCGGCTGCCATGCCGGGAAACCGTGAACAGGTATTCATCCCGCTGGCCCGGCTTGGCCTTAGGGTAGCTCACGGCTTTGTAGCGGTGCTCACCGACGCGGCTGATTTGCAGGTTGAGCGGCTCACCCCAGGCGTTTTTGCTGGCCCATTTGCCAAGCAGACCATCAGGCGCCGCCTCGCTGGCGGGCAACGGGTCCTTGAAGGTCACCAGGCAACCGCTGAGCAACAGGAACGACAAGGCGATCACGACGACGCGCCAGGCTTTCATTGGACAATCCCCTGTGTCAGACCGAAGCCAACACCAAATGCATGTAACGCTTGAGGATCTCAAGCATTTCTTCGCTGGTCAGAGGCTCTGCGCCGCCCAGCAGGCCCTGATATTCCATCCGACCGATAATCGCCGTCAACACTTTGGCATCCTGTTGCGGCTCGCGGGAACCCAATACCTGGAAAAACTGGCAAGTGCCCTGCAGCAGGATTTGCTGGTGGGAGCGCACCAGCTCGGCCAGGCGCGGGTTCAGCAGCGCTTCCTGGCGAAACGCCTGCTCGGCCATCAGGTGCTCACGGCGGTTGAGCAATTGGCGTTGCACGTAATCGGCGGTCAGGCGCGCGATGTCATCGGCCAGTTGCGAGCGCGACTGCGGGCTGCCGTCGCCATAAGCCACCATCTCGCGCAGCAGGCCTTCGTTACGCACCCACAACTTGCCCATGAACGCGGCGCTGCGCTCCACATATTGGGCGAAGGTGTCGGTGAGCAGGTCGTCGATGTCCTTGAAGTAATAGGTGGTGGCCGACAACGGCACACCGGCTTCCGCCGCCACCGCACGGTGACGCACGGCACGCACGCCTTCGCGTACCACGATGCGCATCGCTGCATCGAGAATGTCCTGCCTGCGCTGCTCACTGCCCCGGCGACTGGCCTTGCGGCCCTGGTACTGAACACTTTCAGCCACGGCAGCGGCAATGCCGGCGGCACCCTTTTGAGCCATTACGCGGTTCACGACGGATCTTCCTCCACAGTGTGACGCGGAGCGTCACGGGCTGCGTTCCCACGTGGAGCGTGGGAACGATCACCTGGCGCTGTTTACTTGACGCTTATAAACGCCACATAAAAAAGCCGCCTTATAAAAGGCGGCTTCGGATTTCGCTACGGTTACGCTTGTGGCCGCATGTGCGGGAACAAGATCACGTCACGGATCGACGGCGAGTTGGTCAACAACATCACCAACCGGTCGATGCCGATACCTTCACCGGCGGTAGGCGGCATGCCGTATTCCAGGGCGCGTACGAAGTCGGCGTCGTAGTGCATCGCCTCGTCGTCGCCAGCGTCCTTGTCAGCCACCTGGGCCATGAAGCGCTCGGCCTGGTCTTCGGCGTCGTTCAGCTCGGAGTAGGCGTTGGCGATTTCACGGCCGCCGATGAACAGCTCGAAACGGTCGGTGACGTTCGGGTTGTCATCGTTGCGACGGGCCAGCGGCGACACTTCGAACGGGTACTGGGTAATGAAGTGCGGCTGCTCCAGCTTGTGCTCGACCAGCTCTTCGAAAATCATCACCTGCAATTTGCCCAGGCCTTCGAAGCCCAGCACCTTGGCGCCGGCTTTCTTGGCGATGGCGCGGGCCTTGTCGATGTCGTTCAGGTCATCGGCGGTCAGCTCAGGGTTGTACTTGAGGATCGAGTCGAACACCGACAGGCGCACGAACGGCTCGCCGAAGTGGAACACCTTGTCGCCGTACGGCACGTCGGTGGTGCCCAGGACCAGTTGCGCCAGTTCGCGGAACAGTTCCTCGGTCAGGTCCATGTTGTCTTCGTAGTCGGCGTAGGCCTGGTAGAACTCCAACATGGTGAATTCAGGGTTGTGACGGGTCGAAACGCCTTCGTTACGGAAGTTGCGGTTGATCTCGAACACTTTTTCGAAGCCGCCAACAACAAGCCGCTTGAGGTACAGCTCAGGCGCAATACGCAGGAACATTTCCATGTCCAGCGCGTTGTGGTGGGTTTCGAACGGCTTGGCTGCGGCACCACCCGGGATGGTTTGCAGCATCGGTGTTTCAACTTCGAGGAAGTCACGCTTCATCAGGAAGCTGCGGATGTGCGCAATAACCTGCGAACGCACGCGGAAGGTCTGGCGCACTTCTTCGTTGACGATCAGGTCAACGTAGCGCTGGCGATAGCGCTGCTCGGTGTCGGTCAGGCCGTGGTGCTTGTCCGGCAGCGGGCGCAGGGATTTGGTCAACAGGCGCACGCTGGTCATTTCAACGTACAGGTCACCCTTGCCGGAACGCGCTAGGGTGCCTTCGGCGGCAATGATGTCGCCCATGTCCCAGGTTTTCACCGAGGCCAGGGTTTCTTCGGACAGGGTTTTACGGTTGACGTAGACCTGGATGCGACCGGTCATGTCCTGGATCACCATGAACGAGCCACGGTTGAGCATGATGCGACCGGCAACCTTGACCGGGATTGCAGCCTCTGCCAGCTCTTCCTTGGTCTTGTCCGCGTACTGTTTCTGCAAGGCATCGCAGTAGTTTTCGCGGCGGAAGTCGTTCGGGAAGGCATTGCCCTTGGCGCGCTCGGCAGCAAGCTTTTCCTTGCGCAGGGCGATCAGGGAGTTTTCTTCCTGTTGCAGGGCTTGCGGGTCGAGTTGTTGGTCGCTCATGTCTTTAAATTTTCCATCAGGTTCGTTGTCCCCGGCCTGCGGCCGGGGATCGCCGGCAAGCCGGCTCCTACAAAGGAGTTACAGGCCAGATTTCAGGCTGGCTTCCAGGTATTCGTCGATATCACCGTCGAGCACCTTGTCGCAGTCGCTGCGTTCAATGTTGGTACGCAGGTCCTTGATCCGCGACGCGTCGAGCACATACGAGCGGATCTGGTGACCCCAGCCGATATCCGACTTGGTGTCTTCCAGCGCCTGGGACGCGGCGTTGCGTTTCTGCATTTCCTGCTCGTACAACTTGGCCCGCAGCATTTTCATGGCGGTGTCCTTGTTCGCGTGCTGGGAACGTTCGTTCTGGCAGCTCACCACGGTATTGGTCGGTACGTGGGTAATACGTACGGCCGAGTCGGTGGTGTTTACGTGCTGGCCACCGGCACCGGAGGAACGGTAGGTGTCGATCCGCAGGTCTGCCGGGTTGATCTCGATTTCCACCTTGTCGTCGATCTCTGGCGAGACGAAAACGGCGGAGAACGACGTGTGGCGACGGTTGCCGGAGTCGAACGGGCTCTTGCGCACCAGGCGGTGTACGCCGATCTCGGTCCGCAGCCAGCCAAAGGCGTATTCGCCCTTGATGTGCACGGTCGCGCCCTTGATGCCGGCGACCTCACCGGCCGACAGTTCCATGATGGTCGCGTCGAAACCGCGTTTGTCGGCCCAGCGCAGGTACATGCGCAACAGGATGTTGGCCCAGTCCTGGGCTTCGGTGCCGCCAGAACCGGCCTGGATGTCCAGGTAGGCGTTGTTCGGGTCCATTTCATGGCTGAACATGCGGCGGAATTCGAGTTTGGCGAGGTTTTCCTCGAGACGGGCCAGCTCGGCGACGACATCGCCCACTGCGCCTTCGTCGTTTTCTTCGACGGCCATGTCCAGCAGGTCGCGGCAATCGCCCAGACCGGTGTTCAATTCGTCGAGGGTGTCGACGATCTGCGCCAGCGCAGCGCGCTCGCGGCCCAGTTCCTGGGCATATTCAGGTTTGTTCCAGACAGCCGGATCTTCAAGCTCGCGATTGACTTCGGTCAGACGCTCATGCTTTTGATCGTAGTCAAAGATACCCCCGAATAGTTTCGGAGCGCTCGGACAGGTCCTTGATGGTGTTAAGGATCGGGTTGATTTCCATGGCGGGCAGCACTCGTTGGCGAACTTTTGAAAGCCGACGAGTATAACGACAAACGGCTGATAACGGCAGTCCGCTTGGCCGAAAAGGCGGGGATATGCACCATCCAGACAGCGATGAAGATCAAATGTGGGAGCGGGCTTGCTCGCGAATGCGGTGGTTCAGTCGCCAGATGCATTGACTGACACACCGCATTCGCGAGCAAGCCCGCTCCCACATTAGGTCTGCGACATCCCGCAGACCGTATTCCCTACTCGATCCCCACCTGATTGCGCCCATTGTGCTTGGCCAGGTACAGGCCCTTGTCCGCCGCCGAGATCAATTGCCGGCAATCGGTGCCCTGCACCGGGGTCATGGTCGCCAAGCCGATACTGATGGTCAGGCTCGCCCCTTCTGCCGGGGCAATGTGCGGGATTTTCAGGCTCGCCACCGCCTGGCGCAGCTTCTCGGCCACCAGCCGCGCACCGCCCGGCGAGGTATTGGGCAGCACCAGGGCAAACTCTTCACCGCCATAACGCGCCGGCAAATCCGAAGGACGGCTGCTGGCATCACGAATGGTCGCCGCCACCTTGCGCAACGCCTCGTCGCCTTCCAGGTGGCCGAAACTGTCGTTGTAGGTCTTGAAGAAGTCCACGTCGATCATCAGCAGCGACAGTTGGGTCTGGTCACGCATGGCGCGGCGCCATTCCAGTTCCAGGTATTCGTCGAAATGCCGGCGATTGGACAGCCCGGTCAGGCCGTCGGAGTTCATCAGCCGTTGCAGCACCAGGTTGGTGTCCAGCAACTGCTGTTGGCTGACCCGCAGCGCCCGGTAGGCCGCGTCCCGTTGCAACAGGGTCATGTAGGAGCGCGAGTGATAGCGGATGCGCGCCACCAGTTCGATGTTATCGGGCAGCTTGACCAGGTAATCGTTGGCCCCGGCAGCAAACGCCGCACTCTTGATCAGCGGGTCTTCCTTGGTGGAAAGCACGATGATCGGGATGTTCTGCGTCGCCGGGTGATTGCGGTATTCGCGCACCAGGGTCAGGCCATCGAGCCCCGGCATCACCAGGTCCTGCAGGATCACCGTCGGCTTGATACGGATCGCCTGGGCAATGGCCTGGTGCGGGTCGGCGCAAAAGTGGAAGTCGATATTGTCTTCATGGGCCAGGCCCCGGCGTACGGCCTCGCCGATCATCGCCTGGTCGTCGACGAGCAGCACCATGGCGGCGTTTTCGTCGGTCTTGAAGTCGTCGAGCTGCAAATCATTCATTTACGGTCACCTGAATTACTACCTGCAGGCCAGGACAGCGTGTGATATCGGTCATTTTGCGAATACCTCCAGCAATCGTGGCGCAATTCTGTCCAATGGGCGAATTTCAACAGCCGCGTCAATCGCCGCTGCCGCTTTGGGCATGCCGTAAACAGCACAGCTTTGCTGGTCCTGCGCGATGGTCAGGTAGCCTTGCTGACGCATCAACTTAAGTCCCTGGGCGCCATCACGCCCCATCCCCGTCAGCAGCACGCCAACGGCATCGCCATTCCAGTAGCTGGCGACGCTCTCGAAAAACACGTCGATGGACGGCCGGTAAATCTCGTTCACAGGCTCTGCGGTGTAGGCCAGCGTGCCGTTCTTCAGCAGGCGAATGTGATGATTGGTGCCCGCCAGCAACACGACACCGCTTTGGGGCGGCTCGCCTTCCCGGGCCAGGCGCACCGGCAGGCCCGAGGCACTGCTCAGCCATTCGGCCATGCCGGCGGCGAACACCTGGTCCACATGCTGCACCAGCACAATGGCCGGCGAGAAGTCCCGGGGCAAGCCCTTGAGCAGGGATTCCAGGGCAGCCGGGCCGCCTGCGGACGAACCGATGGCCACCAGGCTCTGGCGTTTGCCCGTGGCCCGCTGGGGCGCAGGCTCGGCCCGCACGCGGCTGCCACGCTGGCCAATCAGCCAGCCAATATTGAGGATCTTGCGCAACAGCGGTGCCGCGGCGTCCTTCGGATTGCCCACGCCCAGTGCAGGCGTGTCAACCACGTCCAGGGCGCCATGGCCCATGGCTTCGAATACACGGCTGACGTTGGCCTGGCGGTCGACGGTGACAATCAGGATCGCACAGGGCGTCTCGGCCATGATCTGCCGGGTGGCCTCCACACCGTCCATCACCGGCATGATCAGGTCCATCAGAATCAGGTCGGGCGTGAACTCGGCGCAACGCTGCACTGCTTCCAGGCCGTTGCCCGCAACCCACACCACTTCGTGGGCCGGCTCAAGGCTCAACGCCCGGCGCAAGGCCTCCACGGCCATGGGCATGTCATTGACGATCGCAATCCTCATGCCCGTGCTCCTCCAATCAGCTCCACCACCGCGTCCAACAGCGCGTCGTCATGGAAGCTGGCCTTGGCTAGATAATAGTCGGCGCCGGCGTCCAGTCCACGACGACGGTCTTCTTCCCGATCCTTGTAGGAAACAACCATCACCGGCAGGGATTGCAGGCGAGTATCACGGCGCAAGAGTGTGACCAATTCAATACCGTCCATGCGAGGCATATCAATGTCCGTGATCAGCAGGTCGAAGTCTTCGGAGCGCAGCGCGTTCCAGCCATCCATGCCATCGACCGCCACGGCCACTTCATAACCGCGATTAAGTAACAATTTGCGTTGCAGCTCACGCACGGTCAGCGAGTCATCCACCACCAGAATACGCTTGCGCGGTGCTTCGAGGGTTTGCTGGGTGCGTCGGGCGATGCGCTCCAGACGACCGGTATTCAGCAGTTTGTCCACCGATCGCAGCATGTCTTCGACGTCGACGATCAGCACCACCGAACCGTCATCGAGCAACGCTCCGGCGGAGATGTCCTGGACCTTGCCCAACCGGTCGTCCAGGGGCAATACCACCAGCGTGCGCTCGCCGATAAAACGCTCCACGGCAATCCCGTAGACCGCATCGCGCTCGCGGATCACCACGACCTTCAGGGTTTCCTGACTGCCCTGCCCCGGCGGGCGCTGCAGCAACTGGCTGGCGGCCACCAGGCCGACATGCCGGCCTTCGTGCCAGAAATGCTGGCGGCCTTCCAGTTGCACGATGTCGTCGGGCGCAAGATCGCACATGCGCTCGATGTGGGCCAGCGGGAAGGCGTAGGCCTCTTCGCCAACTTCCACCACCAGGCTGCGCACTACCGACAGGGTCAACGGCACCTCCAGGTGGAAGCGACTGCCCTGCCCCGCCGCCTGCTCCAGCACCACCGCGCCGCGCAACTGGCGCACCATATGCTGCACCGCATCCAGGCCGACCCCGCGCCCCGAGACCTCGGTGACCTTGTCCCGCAGGCTGAACCCCGGCAGGAACAGGAACGTGAGCAGTTCCTCTTCGCTCAGGCGCAGGGCGGTTTCCACCGGCGACAAATGCCGGTCGACGATGGTGCCGCGCAGGCGCTCCAGGTCGACACCGTTACCGTCGTCGCTCAACTCCAGCACCAGTAAGCCGGCCTGGTGAGACGCCCGCAGGCGGATCAGGCCTTCAGCCGGTTTGCCCGCCAGCAGGCGTTGCTCGGGCATTTCAATGCCGTGGTCCACAGCATTGCGCAGCAAATGGGTCAGCGGCGCTTCGAGTTTTTCCAGCACATCGCGGTCGACCTGGGTTTTCTCGCCTTCGATTTCCAGGCGTACCTGTTTACCAAGGCTGCGGCCCAGGTCACGCACCATGCGCACCTGCCCGGCCAGCACGTCGGCAAACGGCCGCATGCGGCACGCCAGCGCCGTGTCGTACAAGACTTGGGCGCGTTGCCCGGCCTGCCAGCCGAACTCGTCGATTTCGGCGGTTTTTTCCGCGAGCAGTGCCTGGGCTTCGCTCAACAGGCGGCGGGTATCAGCCAGCGCTTCCTGGGCTTCCAGGCTCAGGTCGACGGTCTTGAGGTGGCCGTCGAGGTTTTCCAGGGCGCGGGCACTGTTGCTCTGGATGCGCTTGAGGCGTTGCAAGCTGGCGAGGTAAGGCTTGAGCCGCTGGGTTTCCACCAGGGACTTGCTGGACAGGTCCAACAGGCTGTTCAAGCGTTCGGCGGTCACCCGCAACACCCGCTCGCCGCCTTCGGTCATGCGTTTGTTCTGGCGTGGCAGTTCGGCACTGACCGGCGGCGCGGGTTCGGGCTCCGGCGGCAGGGTCAGCAGCGCTTCCATCGACAATTCAGGTTCTGGCGCGGGCGTTGGCGGCGGCGCAGGCTTTGGCGCAGCGGGCGGTGCGACTTTCTGCGACGGATCGAGCAACCGCTCCATCAATGCCACATAGGACTCGATGTCCGCCGGGCCCACGGTATTGCCCGGCGTAGCAATGCGCATCAGCAAATCGGTGCCTTGCAGCAGTGCGTCGATATGCTCCGGCAGCAGGTACAAGCGGCTTTCCTGGGCGCTGACCAGGCAATCTTCCATCACGTGGGCCACGCTGACCCCCGCGTCCACCCCGACAATCCGCGCCGCGCCCTTCAGGGAATGTGCGGCGCGCATGCAGGCTTCGAGCTGGTCGGCCTGGGTCGGGTTGCGCTCCAGGGCCAGCAGGCCGGCGCTGAGCACCTGGGTCTGGGCGTCGGCTTCCAGGCTGAACAGCTCCAGCAGCGAGGCATCGCGCATCTGGTCGGGGGTCATGTGAGGCTCCGGGTCACGGCAGACAACAATTGCGCCTCGTCCAGCCAGCGCAGGCTGCGGCCTTTCCACTGCAACACCCCTTGGGTATAGCGGGCGCTGGCCTGGGTGCCCGACGCAGATGCCGCATTCAAGGTGCGTTCATCAATGGCATGGATACCGTCCACTTCGTCCACCGGCACCACCACGGGGCCGTCCTGCGCCGCGATGATCAGCATGCGCGGCATGATTCGTGCGCCACTGGGGCCGCTGCCGGTGCTGTCCAGCCCCAGCAATTCCACCAGGGACAGGCACGCCACCAGTGCGCCACGCACGTTGGCCACGCCCAGCAAGGCGCGGGAACGCTGATGGGGCAAGGAATGGATCGGCTGCAACGGCGCCACTTCCACCAGGCAGCGAGTGGCGATGCCCAGCCATTCTTCGCCGAGGCGGAACATCAGCAGCGAACGGGTGAGGACATCACCCTCGACTTCCGGCGTCGCGACGGGGCGGTGATCGTCCTGCTGCAAGGCATAACGGTCGAGCAGGCGCGTGGCGGCGGCGGAATACACCGAGCAATTGCGACAGTGAATGTGCTCGGCCAGCAACGGGCAGGACTTGTCACCGTGGATGCCGATGCGGTTCCAGCAGTCATCGATGGCCTGGGTATCGGCCAGGGTCAGGTTCAGCTCGGGATCCAGGGTCATGATTTACGCTCACTGTCAGCTCGCTCGCTGCGCGCGGCACGAGCCTGCAAACGCCGGGCGCCGGCGACATCGCCCTGGGACTCGAGCAACGCGGCCAGGTGCATCAAGGCCTGCGGGTGCTGGGGTTCCAGGTACAAGGCTTTTCTGTAATAACCCTGGGCTTCCAGGGCGCTGCCGGCCACATCGCTGAGCAGGCCCAGCCAATAAAACACCTGGGCCGCCGGCGGATGGCTCTGCAAATAACGCTCGCAGGCAGCACGGGCTTCCAGGCTCTTGCCTTCATTGGCCAGGGTCGCAATCTGACTGAGCAGATCGGCGGCGTCCGATTGCGGGGGCGGCGGCTTGATCGGTACCACTTGGGCACTGACAGTGCTGAACGGCCGGGGCCTGGTCGGGATAGGCGCGGCACTGCGCTGAGGAATCGGCGCGGGCATCGGCACAAATACCGGTTCAGGCGCGGGCTCCGCATGCCGGCTGAAGGCAAACGACTGCGGCACGCCAATCGAACGCATGCCCAGGCGCCCCAGCAGGCTGCCTTCGGCAGGACCGATAAACAGCACGCCGTCGACATGGGTCAGGCCCTTGAGCACTTCAAACACCTGCTTCTGGGTCGGCTGGTCGAAGTAGATCAGCAGGTTGCGGCAGAACACAAAATCGTAGGTGGGCTCGTTGGCCAGCAGCGTGGGGGCCAGCAGGTTGCCCACCTGCAGGCGCACTTGTTCGCGTACCCGGTCGGCAATCCGGTAGCCGTCGGTTTGCTCGGTGAAGTGGCGATCGCGGAACTCGAGGTCCTGGCCGCGAAACGAATTCTTGCCGTACACCCCACGGCGGGCGCGCTCCACCGACAGCGGGCTGACGTCCATGCCCTGCACCTTGAACTGATGCGGCGCCAGCCCGGCGTCGAGCAAGGCCATGGCAATCGAATAGGGTTCTTCGCCGGTGGAACACGGCAGGCTGAGGATCCGCAGGGCGCGCATCTGCTTGATTTCGGCCAGGCGGGCGACCGCCAGCCGGCCCAGGGTGGCGAAGGATTCGGGGTAACGGAAAAACCAGGTTTCGGGGACGATCACCGCTTCGATCAGCGCTTGCTGTTCGTCGGTGGAGGCCTGCAATTGCTGCCAGTATTGATCTGCGGTCTGTGCGCTGAGCGCCATGCTGCGCTGGCGTACGGCACGCTCGATGATCGCTTCGCCCACCGAGGCAACGTCCAGGCCAATGCGCTCCTTAAGGAAGTCGAAGAAGCGTTGATCACTGCTCATCAACCCTCCTCGCCCGCGGCAAACAGCAGCGCCTGCACGTCAGCCGTCAGCAGGTCCGCCACGCCGATCCACTGCATCAAGCCACGCTCGTCTTCGCGCACCGGGCCCAGGTAACGGGCCTGGCGGTTGTCCAGGCCGTAGGGCTGGAACTCCGCCGGGTCACAGCGCAGGGTATCGGTGGCCTGTTCGAGGATCAGCCCCAGCCAGCGTGCCGGAGTGAGTGTATCCGGCTGATAATTGACCAACACCAGGCGCGTGCTGGTGCGGGCCTGGGCCGGCGTACCGAAGGTCAAGGCACTGAGATCGATCACCGGCACCATTGCCCCGCGATGGGCAAAGATCCCGGCGACCCACACAGGCGCATGGGCAATGGGCTTGAGCGGCAGGCGCGGCAGCACCTCGGCCACTTCCGTGGCCTTGAGGGCATACCGTTCATTACCGATGTGAAACACCAGGAACAGTGCTTTCTTCACTGCCGCAACAGCACCGCGTTTAGCCGCGAGGTCGTTCATCAGACTTTAAAACGCGACACGCCGCTGCGCAGGCCGACGGCGACCTGGCTCAGCTCGTCGATGGCAAAGCTGGCCTGACGCAGGGACTCCACGGTCTGGCTGCTGGCATCGCCCAACTGCACCAGCGCATGGTTGATCTGCTCGGCGCCGGTGGCCTGGGCCTGCATGCCTTCGTTGACCATCAACACCCGTGGCGCCAGGGCCTGCACCTGATGGATGATCTGCGACAACTGCTCGCCCACCTGCTGCACCTCGAACATGCCACGGCGCACTTCTTCAGAGAACTTGTCCATGCCCATCACCCCGGCCGACACCGCCGACTGGATCTCGCGCACCATCTGCTCGATGTCGTAGGTGGCCACGGCGGTCTGGTCGGCCAGGCGCCGCACTTCGGTGGCTACCACGGCAAACCCGCGACCGTACTCACCGGCCTTCTCGGCCTCGATGGCAGCGTTGAGGGACAACAGGTTGGTCTGGTCAGCGACCTTGACGATGGTCACCACCACCTGGTTGATGTTGCCGGCCTTCTCATTGAGGATCGCCAGCTTGGCGTTCACCAGGTCGGCCGCGCCCATCACCGAGTGCATGGTTTCTTCCATGCGCGCCAGGCCTTGCTGGCCGGAGCCGGCGGCCACCGAGGCCTGGTCGGCGGCGGTGGAGACTTCGGTCATGGTACGGACCAAGTCCTTGGAAGTAGCAGCGATCTCCCGCGAAGTAGCGCCGATCTCGGTGGTCGTCGCGGCGGTTTCAGTGGCCGTGGCCTGTTGTTGCTTGGAAGTCGCGGCAATCTCGGTGACCGAGGTAGTGACCTGTACCGAAGAGCGCTGTGCCTGGGACACCAGGGCGGTGAGCTCGGTCATCATGTCGTTGAAGCCGGTCTCTACTGCGCCGAATTCGTCCTTGCGTTCGAGGTTCAGGCGTTTGCTCAAGTCGCCGGTGCGCATGGTTTCGAGGATGTCGACGATGCGTTTCATCGGCGCCATGATCGCGCGCATCAGCAGCAGGCCGCAGAGGCCGGCGGCGAGGATCGCGAGGATCAGCGAGACGCCCATGCTGATTTTTGCAGCGGACACGGCGTCGTCGATAGCGTTGGTGGCGCGGTCCGCGACGTTTTTGTTTTCGGTGATGATGTCGTTGAGCTTCATGCGGCCTGCGGTCCAGGTCGGGGTCAGCTCTTCGTCGAACACTTTGCGGGCGGCGGCGACGTCATTGCGTTGCAGGTTTTCAGTGACTGCGGCCAAAGCCTTGTTGTAGGCCTGGTGCAGGGCTTCGAACTTATCGAACTCGGCCTGATCCTCAGCGCCGTTGATAGTTGCCTTGTAATTGGCCATTTGCGTGATGATGCGCGCTTCGAAGGACTTGTAGTCGGCCTTGTCGGCTTCGGTGAGTGTCTTGTCTTTGCGCAGGCCGATGATGTCGAGGGTGTCGAGGTAGCTGTCGACCCATGCGCTGCGGATCATGGAGCTTAGGTAGACCCCGGGGACTGCGTCATCGCGGACTGACTCTTCGCCGGCCTCGATCTTCAACAGGCGTGAATACGAGACCACTACCATCAGCAGCATGATCGCGATGATGACCGCAAAGCTCGCCAAAATCCGTTGGCGCAAGGTCCAGTTCTTCACAGTAATTCCTCAAGGGCCATTCAAATGGAGAGGAGTATAGCTGAGCGGATGCCATCATTAATCAACGGCTTGTGGGATCTGGGTCACGCTCGGGGGAGGAAAGTTTTCTTGGGGGGGGGCATATCCGTTGCTGCGGTAACGGCTACTTATGGTTCCGCTCTTACAGCGGGTCACTTTTGGCAAACGCCCCAAAAGTAACCAAAAGGTCTTTGCCCCACCACTCGGTGCCTCGCTTAGGCTCGGCATGCCCGCACTCCGGCACGCTTGCGCGGGCCGCCGC
>NZ_JACAOM010000010.1:0-89948 GCF_013386245.1 Pseudomonas sp. 21615526
ATAAGAGACAGACACTGGCCGAACGCAGGCTTTAGAGCGTGGGTAACCCGGCAGGACGCCGGGTTAGCCGTCCTGGGACAAGGATGGCCAATGACGGCGGCCCACGGTCCAAAGCCGGAGTGAGGGCACACCGAGCCTAGGCGAGGTGCCGAGTGGTGGGGCAAGAGCCCTTTTGGTTACTTTTGGGGCTCTTTTCCAAAAGTGACCCGCTGTAAGAGCGGAACCATAAGTGGCCGTTACCGCAGCAACGGATATGCCCCCAATCAGCCCCCCAATCAAACCAGATGCAGATGGTTATCCCAAAGCCCCGCCGGCAACTCCAGCGGCTTGCCCACCAACGGCACCTGCCGGCAATCATAAAACCGGCAACGCCCCTGCCCGGAAGTCACCACAAACCCATCAGCTACCGCACCCACCCCGGCACAATCCGGCAACGGCCCGTCCAGCAGCAACTGCGCGCTGTCCATGTTCCAGATAAAGAATCGATTCCCCCGTGGCGCCGTCAACGCCACCAGCCGCAACTCGCTGTGCACCGCCACACTGGCCGTGTAATGCCCCATGGCCTGCAACTGCTCATCCGCCACCGGAAACGCCACAAACGCCTGCCCCGGCCGCTTGATCGCCAGCAACTCCGACCGCTCATGAGACGCCCCCATGAACTGCTGCCCCGCGAGGATCGTCCCGTCGCTGGCAATCCCCATATGCCGCACACTGTTCATCTGCTGGCCCAGGGTCTCCTTGCTCAACAGCGTCCCGTCGCGCTTCATCAGGACCAGGCTCGGCTCCATGGCATTCAGGTTCATCTCGACCCGGCTCTCCGCCTCGGTACGAATCCCGCCATTAGCCACCACCAGCGTCTCGCCATCAGGCATCCACGACACCTGGTGCGGCCCAATCCCATGGGTGGAAATCTCCCCGGTGTGCACCAGCCGCTCACCCTCGAACCGGTACACACCCAGCAAACCGCGACCCGGGTCAGACGTGTCGTTCTCTGTGGCATACAACCACTCGCCATCCTTGTGCACCACCGCATGCCCGTAAAAGTGGCGATTGGCCTTGGAGGTGATGGTTTGCAACAGCGCCCCGTCCCGCAGGTCGATCAGGTAACTCTCGGTGCCGGGCCGGCGGGCGACAAACAGCGCAATCGGCAGCGTCGGGTGGTTGATGATGTCGTGGCAGCGCTGGCCGACCTCGGTGGCAAATACCTGCTTGCCGTCCAGGCGAAAGCCGACGGCGTAGTGCCTGCCATCACTGTCATCCCGCGCCGAGAGCAGCAGCGGGCTTTTGCCCTTCTGCTTGAACAGCGTCCAGCCGCCCAAAGTGATCGCACTGAGCAGCACGCTGCCGAGGGCCAAAGCCTGTCGCCTGAGCATCATCAGTCACCGTCGTTGGCGTTAAAGCCCAGTTGGATGCCCAGCGCCTTGGCCAGCTCGCCTTCGTGCAGGCGGTAGACCACGTTGAGGCTGTCGTAGATATCGTTGAGCTGCTGGCGCCCGGCATCGTCGGCCAGCATTTCATTCAGCGTACGCTGGTTGCTGGCGAAGAGTTTCAGGGAGGCGGCATACGCGGCGTCGATCTTGTCAGCCAATGGCTTTTGATCGGCAGGCAACAAGCCGCGCAGGCCTTTGTTGTCGACGCCGACCCAGACGGTCTGGGCGGCAGCCAGGCTGGCTTCCAGGCTTTGCAGGGACGACTGGCTGCGCCACGCATCGGCCTGGAACGGTTGCGGGATGCCCTTGGTCTGGCGGCCCATCGGGGTGCCGAGTTTTTTCTTCAGGGTGTCCAGCGCAGTCACTTGAACCCGCAGCAGGTCGGCGATGGCTTCGTGGGAATCGGCGTAGCGCTGGTTAGGAAACTTGGTCATCTGCGCCAGCATGCCGTCGGTGCTGTTCCAGCTCGACAGGATTTCTTCGGCCAGCAGTTTCTGGCGCTCGCCGATGGCTACCAGCAACGGGCAGTAGCGGGCTTTTTGCGTCTCGTCCGCCAGATCGGTCTTGGCGTCGTAGAGGATGTATTCGTAGGCCGACAGGCCCTGCACCACGACGCTGGATTTGGCCAGGGCGGCGGCGTCGATCTGTGGTTGGGCGGTCACCAGTTGCTCGACTTGACGACCCACCAGGTTTTTCTTGTCCGGCCAGAACTGCACCTGCCACGAGCGGTTGCCCTCGGCCAGCGGGCCGATCAGCAGCGGTTGCAACTCGGCCCAGGCCTTTTGCGCGTGCAGGAAGTCGGCGCGGGCGGTCTCCAGGCTTTCCTTGCCCTGGCAGTAGGCCAGGGCGCTGACGGCCAGTTGGCGGTCGGCTTCAACCCAGCGGCTGTAGGTCGGCAGGATCACTTGCTTGGCGATGGCCGCCGAGGTCACCGCTTGCGGGTCCTGGGGCGAGCACGCACCGAGGGCGAGGGCGGCCAGGCTGGTGAACAACAACTTGGGACGGAACATGTCGAGCTCCCTTCTGTAATTAGGACAAAGCTTATAAAGAATTCAGAAATGCCAGCAACGCGACGCGCTGCTCGGCATTGAACGACAACACATGCTGCTGCGCCGCCTGGGCTTCACCGCCGTGCCACAGCACGGCCTCCATCAGGTTGCGGGCGCGGCCGTCATGCAAGAACTGGGTGTGGCCACTGACGGCTTGCGTCAGGCCAATGCCCCACAACGGCGGCGTGCGCCAGTCGCGGCCACTGGCCTTGAATTCGCTGCGGTTGTCGGCGAGGCCGTCGCCCATGTCGTGCAGCAGCAAGTCGCTGTAGGGGCGAATCACCTGGTTAGCCAATTCAGGTTCGGCGGCGGTGGGCGCCGTGGTGAATTGCGGGGTGTGGCAGCCCTGGCAACCGGCCTGGTAGAACAGGTTTTTCCCGGCCAGCACTTGCGGTGCGTTGACGTCGCGGCGGGCGGGGACGGCCAGGTTGCGGGTGTAGAACAGCACCAGGCGCAGGATGTTGTCGCTGACCTCAGGCTCGCCATCCGGGCCATTGCCGTTGGGCGCCTGTTTGCAGGCCACTTGTGCATCGGTGCAGTCATCGAACGGTCTCAGGGAGGTGGTCAGGCCCATATCACCAGAGAACGCGTGAACATTTTGTTGATTGAGGTTCGGTTGCCCGGCTTTCCAGCCAAATCGACCGAGTACGGTCTTGTGTTGCGCGTCGTCCCAGACCCAATTCGCCCGCCCGACAATGGCTTCCTTGTCGGCGGTTTTCGGGTCGGTGTTGCGCAGGATGTCGGCGTCGGGGATCGCTTCGAGCAGCCCCAGGCCGATCATCGGCGGTGCAACTCGCGCCGAGAAGCGCGTGTCGGGGTGCATCGGCCCATAACCGAGCTGGGTGATTTGCAGGGCCGGCTTGCGCAATTCGACCACGGTGCCGTCCTTGAAGCGGACGTTGACCGGCGTGTAGTCGACCCGCACCTTGCCCTCCGGGGCGACGCCGGGCACGGCCATGTCCTGCAATTGCCCACCGTAGACCGGTTCGGGGACTACACCCAGTTGCTCGATGACCTTCGCATAGGGCGGCGCATCGGGAATCGACAGGCGTACCAGCATCGACACCGCGTTGGGCGCATCGGGCAATGGCGGATGCCCACGGCCATCCTTGATATGGCAGTTCTGGCAGGCATTGGTATTGAACAGCGGCCCCAGCCCGTCGCGGGCAGTGGTGGTGGACGGGGCAATCACCCAGGGGCTGCGAAAGAAACTGTTGCCGACGCTGAAGTCCAGGCGCCGGGTGGGCGACAGGTTGGCCGAGGGCAGGGAGAAGGCGTTCTGGTCGGTCTTCCTCACCGTGGTCGCGCCACCGGCACGCGCTTCACCAGGCTCGGCCTTGGTGAATCGCGGGGCGTCATCGCAGGCACTCAGGCTCAAGGCCATCAACAGTGCAGACAGGCGAAGGGGCGAACGGGACATCAGTCTTCCTGAACGTAGGCTGAAAATAAGGCCGCAAAGTCTAACAGGGCAGGGCGGATTGAATAAGAGCAATTATCGTTTGGTGGTATCCGATTCATTCCCGCTAGAATGACCGCACATTTTTCTCTGGAGGTGGCCAATGCAGGCTCTCGACGCTTTGCTCAACCGTGTTTCCGTGCCGCGACTGCTGGACCCGGCACCGACCCAGGAGCAGCGCGACCTGCTGTTCGCCGCTGCCATGCGCGCGCCCGACCACGGCCAACTGCGCCCTTGGCGCTTCCTGACGGTGGAGGGTGCGGCACGTGAGCGCATGGGCACCCTGCTGGCCGAAGCCGCCCGCCTGCAGGACGCCGACGCGCCCCAGGCCGCGATCGACAAGGCGCAGAACGGCCCGCTGCGGGCGCCGTTGGTGGTGGTGGTGATTGCCCGCCTGCAAGAACATTTCAAAGTGCCAAAATCCGAGCAGCTGCTGGCGGCGGCCTGTGCGGCTCACGGGATTCTGCTGGCGGCGTACGCCCAGGGGATCGGCGCGGTGTGGCGCACCGGTGAGTTGTCGTACTCGGCCCATGTCGCCAAAGGCCTCGGGCTGAAGGCGGATGAGGAAGTGATTGGTTTCCTCTACCTGGGCACCCCACAAAACCCGCCGCGTACGGCCCCGAAAGAAGACCTGGCGCCGTTTGTGGCAGCCTGGACGGGTCAATAAGGCACCGCGATTCTAAATGTGGACGGGCTTGTGTGGGAGCGGGCTTGCTCGCGAATGCGGTGTGTCAGTCAATACATGTACCGACTGATCCACCGTATTCGCGAGCAAGCCCGCTCCCACATTGGGTGCTTACTGGCTTCAAGCCCGGGTCAAACCCGAAACTGATCCATCAGCTTCATCTGCTGGCTGGCCAGGGCATTGAGCTGGCTGCTGATGGCCGCCGATTCGGTGGCCTGGCCAGTCAGGGTTTCGGTCACCGTGCGGATTGCCGAGACATTGCGGTTGACCTCTTCGGCCACCGCACTCTGCTGCTCGGCAGCGCTGGCGATTTGCAGGTTCATGTCGCTGATCACCGTTACTGCATCGCTGATCTTGCCCAGGGCCTGCACCGCCTGATGAATCTGCCCGGCGTTGTTCTGCGCCTGGGTCTGGCTCGAATGCATGGTCGCCACCACTCCACGGGTGCCAGTCTGGATGCGTTCGATCACCAGGCGAATCTCCTCCACCGAGTCCTGGGTACGCTTGGCCAGGTTGCGCACCTCGTCGGCCACCACCGCAAAACCGCGCCCGCTTTCCCCGGCTCGCGCCGCTTCAATCGCAGCGTTCAGGGCCAGCAGGTTGGTCTGTTCGGCAATGCTGCGGATCACTTCCAGTACCGAACCGATCTGCTCGCTGTTCACCGCCAGGGCTTCGACTTCGGTCACGGCCTTGCTGACTTCTTCGGCCAGGGTGGTGATGTCGCGGGTGCTGCGTTCAATAATCTGCATGCCTTCACGGGCTGACTGGTCGGCGCCGCGGGCCGCGCTGGCGGCGTTGGAGGCGCTGTTGGCCACGTCGTGGGCGGTGGCGCTCATTTCATTCGAGGCGGTGGCCACCTGGTCGATCTCACGGAACTGCACCTGCATGCCTTCGCTGGTCTGGCGCGCGATTGCCGAGGACTGGTCGGCGGTGCCACGGGCTTCGGTGATGCTTTGCTTGATCTGCGCGATGGTCGGCTGCAGCTTGTCGAGGAAGCGGTTGAACCAGTTCACCAGTTCCCCCAGTTCATCTTTTTTACCGTAGGCCAGGCGCTGGGTGAGATCGCCGTCGCCGCTGGCGATTTCCTTGAGCATGGCGGCCACGCTGTTGATCGGCCGGGTCACGCCGGTGGCGGTCAGCCAGATCAGCAACAGGCCCAGCAGCCCGGCGGCTGCGCCTACCAGCAACGCCTTGACGGTGCCACTGGCCTGGGCCTTGTCGAGCACCGCCTGGAGTTTGAGCGAGTCTGCCAGCAGCACTTGTTTGGGCAGTTTGATCACCACGCCCCAGGATTTGGCGTCGGCAATCGGTTTGACCGGGTACACGGCGCGAATCGTGCCGTCTTCCTCGCGGATCTTGCGGGTATCGCTGGCCAGCAGTTGCACGATCTCTTTGCCTTCGGCACCGAGGGTGTCCACCAGGTTTTTGCCGACTTTGGCCGGCTCGCCGCTGTAGCCGGCGATCAAGCCGTTACCGGACAGTATTTCGAGAATTCCGGCGCCGTTGAACAGTTCTTTTTGCGCCGCATCGGTCGCCGCTTGCAGGGCGTTGAGGGCGAGGTCCACACCGACCACGCCGATCACTTTGCCGTCGACCAGCAGGGGCAGGGAAATGGTGGTCATCAACACCGGCTTGCCGGCCACGGTGTCTTCATACGGGTCCAGCAGGCAGGTGTTTTTTGTGTCCCGCGGGCAGGTGTACCAGATGTTGTAGGGCGTGCCGCTGAGGTTGAGGGTGGTCTTGGTCAGGTCATCCTCGACCATCACGGTGTTCAGGCCTTCACCGCCAGCGCGGCTCCAGTAGCTGGAAAAGCGGCCTTTTTCGTTGGACACACGGGCGGCATCATTGACGAATTCACTGTCTTTGCCATCGAGGGCGTTGGGCTCGAACGACAGCCAGATGCCGAGCACCTTGGTGTTGCGGTCGAAGGCGGTTTTCAGGCTGTGGTTGAGTTCTTCACGCAAGGCCCCGGCATCCAGCGAGCGCTTGGCGGCCAGAGTGCGCAGGTCCTTGATCTGGTCGGCCAGGGCCGTCACCACCAACAGGCTTTCACCGAAGGTTTTTTGCAGTTGCACCGCTTGCTCGGCGGCCTTGGCCTGCAGCAGGTTCTGCACACTGTCGGTGAGCATTCGCGAGCTTGAATCGCTGATGAGTTCGTCGTTCTGGTTGGTCTGGTACAGGTTCATGCCGACCACCAGGGCAATCACCCCCAGCAGGCACAGACCGGACAACAGCACGATTTTCAAGCGAATGGAGAGGGTGTCGAACATAGAAGTACCCGCGAATGGACTTATTAGTATGCAAGCTCAGGCGAGTCCATTCGGCGCTATGCCCGGAACATCGGCTTGGGCCGGCAGTTCATGAGCGGGAGCCGATGAGCGGTAGTGGGGGGTGTCAGGTGGGTTGCGGGAGACGTTCCGGTCGCGACCAGATCCACAGGTTGCCCATGCTCATTCCGGCGATGGCCAGGTAGATCGGCCAGCCGTGGTCGAGCATCACCAGCATCAGGCCGGCGCACAGCAGCATGCTCACGGTGGCGCTGACTTTGGCCCGGCGGGCGATGATCCTGCCATTGCGCCAATTGAACAGGATCGGCCCGAACAGCCGGTGGTTTTCCAGCCAGGCACTCAGGCGCGGCGAGCTTTTGGTGGCGGCCCAGGCGGCCAGCAGGATGAATTCGGTGGTGGGCAAGCCCGGTACCACAATCGCAATCAAGCCGATGCCCAGGCTGACGTAGGCCAGCAGGCCGAACAGGACGCGGGCGATTTTGGATGAGGATTGGGTTTTGCCGGTCATGGGTGCGGTTTGCATGGATGGATTTACGAAGGATTCAAAGTGAAACCGGATCAAAATGTGGGAGCGGGCTTGCTCGCGAATGCGGTGGTTCAGTCAATATATCTGGTGACTGAACCACGGCATTCGCGAGCAAGCCCGCTCCCACATTTGATTGCATTCCAATCAGGGAATCAGGCCAGTTCAGGGGCGCTAGCGTACGCCTGTTCCAGCAACACGGTGAAGCGCACGAACGCATCAATCGCGCCTTTCTCCACTTCGGCTTCTTCTTCGGCACTGAATTCCAGCGCGTCGAGGGTGCGGGTGAAGCGCTTCCAGCCTTCAGCGCGACCACCTGCCGGCTCGCCCAGGTGACGGGCACCGAAGGTTTCGCTCAGGCCCAGGCCCACGGCGCGCTTGATCAGGAACGCGGCGCCCAGCTTGGAACCTTCGGACACGAACAGCCACCCCAGGGCTTCAGCCTTGCTCGGGTTTTTCACCGCGCCGGCCACCGGTGCCGGTACTTCGGTGTCCAGGTCGCCCAGGTCCAGCTTGGCCGCTTCGGCACGGCAGCGTTCAGCGAGGTCAGGGACGATCTTGATCAACTCGGCATCGTTGTACAGCGCCACCAGCTCCGACTGGAACAGGTACTGCGCGACCACGAAGCGGGCGAAGTTGGCCTGGGTTTCAAACGGTGCATGGGCCTTCACCAACGCATCGAGCTTGGTGTGCGGTTCATTGGTGATCTGGTTCAGGCGCTGGGAGCGCAGGGCTGCACGTTCTGCGGTAGGGGAGGCGGTCATCGGGGAGTCCTTGAGAAGAGAAAGCGTCTGGTTGCCAGGCTGTTATGAACTAGACGAACCAGAAGACGCGTCACAGTAAAAAATCCTCACCCCGGCGCAGATTAAATCGCGCCGGGATGAGGCTCCATGGATCAGATGTCCCAGATCAGGTTGATCGCAAAGTTGCGGCCCGGCTGGGTCAGGCGGTCGAGGTTGGCTGGGCCGGTCACACCGGCTTCGCCGACGCTGTCGTAGCTGCGCACGTCATCCCAGTTCCAGTATTTCTTGTCCGTCAGGTTGTACAGGCCGCCGTTGATGGTCACATCGTTGGTGACCTTGTAGAAGCCGGTCAGGTCGACGATGCCAAAACCCGGGGTCTTGAACGGGCCGTTGGCGCTGTTGCCGTCAGGGGCGAAGAAGGTGGTGCTGTCGACGCGGTCCTGTTTCTTGACCAGGGTCCAACTGACCAGAGCACCGTAGTTCTGCTGGTCATAGCCCAGGCCGAACACGCCCTTGAGCGGGTTGACGCTGTTCAACGGTTCGCCGTTGTCGTCATTGCGCCCGTAGGTGTAGGCAATCGAGCCTTGGGTATACAGGCCCTGCGGTGCGCCGAATGCGTCGAGGCTCAAGCGGCCCTTGGCCTCCACGCCCTTGATGGTGGCGTGCTTGATGTTGTTGGCTTCGAACTGCTGGACGGTGCCACCGGCAACCGAGGCATCTTCGTCGATGAAATCACGGTACTTGTTGTAGTACACCGCCACATCAAACGAGCCCGAGTCGAAGTTGCCGCGAATCCCGGTTTCTACACCCCGGCTGCTTTCCGGCTTGAGGTCCGGGTTGGGTTCGACGGTGTAGCCCTGCTGCAGGTTTTCAAAGCGGCCATACAAGGCCTTGGCCGACGGGGTGCGATAGCCTTCGGCGTATTGGCCGAACCAAGTGTATTGCTCGGTCAGGGCATAAGTGATGCCGAATTTTGGCGTTACACGGTGCCAGTTCTTTTCCGAGTCGCTGTGGTCGTAGATGCGTGTCGGGTCAACGGTATTGAGGAATTCCTGGGTCAGCTTGGGTTTGAGCTGGATGTAGTCGTAGCGGACGCTGGGCAGGAAGGTCCACTTGTCCCAGGCAATCTGGTCCTGGGCAAACAGCGCGTAGGAGTTGATGGTCGGATCCGGGAAGTCGCTGGCTTTTTTCACGCTGTCGGCGGCCGACGGGCTTGGTGCACCGATGGCGGTGCAGCCTGCGCCGACCGCCAGGCAGGTCGCGGCGCCCTCACGGGAACCGGTGACTTTCTGCTGCTTGAGGGTGGTGCCGTAGGTCACGACATGGTCGGTTTCGCCGATGCTGAAAGCCTTGTCCAACTGCGCGTCGAATACCCACTGCTTCTCTTCGTACAGGGTCTCGCGGGTGCGCAATACCTTGCGCGATGGCTGGTAGATTTCTGCGGTGGTCTGGTCGGTCTTGGCGATCTGGTAGTTGAGGCTGGTCTTGATGTGATCGGCAATCGGCGAGTCGAGGGCGAACTTGTTTTCGATGCCGAAGCGTTCGCGGGTGATGGTGTCGTTGCCCGTGCGGCCGCGGTAGAAGTTGAAGCCCTGGCCACCGACAAACGGGCCACCCACTGCGTTTTTCAGGTTGGTGTCGCGATCGTCCTTGAACTTCTCGTAGGTCAGGCCCAGGCGGTTGTCTTCGCCGTAGTTCCAACCCAGTTTGGCCAGCACGTTGGTGGTGCGCGCATCTTCCGGGTTGGCGCCGGTGCGGGCCAGGCCGGTGGCGTTATTGCCGTCGTAGGACTCCATCTCGTGACCGTTGCGCTGGCTCAGGTGCAGCAAGCCGTCGAAGTCCTGCACGCGACCGGCGACGGTGCCGGAGGTCAGCCAGCTCTCATCGGCGGAGCTGTAGCCGGTCTTCAGGCGCGCGCCGTAGTCCTGGCCGGGCTTGATGATGTCGTTGGGGTCGAGGGTGAAATAGCTCACCGCGCCGCCGATGGCACTGCTGCCGTACAAGGCCGAGGCCGGGCCGCGCAGGATTTCCACGCGCTTGACGATTTCCGGGTCGACGTAGTTGCGGCGGGTCTTGGCGTAGGGGCCGTTGAAGAAGTTGTCGGGGACTTCGACGCCGTCCACCTGGGTCAGGATGCGGTCGCCGTCGATCCCGCGAATGTTGTAGCCGGCATTGCCGGAGCGGGTGCCGGCACCGCCCACCGAAACACCTGGCTCATAACGCACCAGTTCGCGGATGGTGTTGACGTTCTGGCGGTCCAGTTCTTCGCGGTCGTGCACGGTCACGGTGCTGGGCACGCTGTCCACGGCCTGTTCCTGGCGGGTGGCACTGATGGTCATCTGTTGCAGGGTGATGGCGCCGACGGCGACGCGTTTTTCCAGCACGATGTTGTTGTTGCCCAGTTTGCGATAGCCCAGGTTGGTCCCCACCAACAGCCGGTCCAGGGCTTTATCCGCCGGCAATGAGCCGCGCACGCCAGGGGACGACACACCCTGGCCCAGCTCGGCGGGCAGGCCGACTTGCCAGCCGGTCACCGCGGTGAAGGCGTTCAGCGCCGAGACCAGAGATTGCTGCTCGATGCTGAAGCTGTAGTTGCCCTGGCTGCGGCTGGCAGGCTCGGCGGCGGTGGCGGCCATGACGGGCGCACCGGCCAACAGGATTGCGGCCGTCAGCAGCGACAAGCCGTGGCGGCGAACGGGCGAAGAGGACCGGCGGTTGAAACGAGACGACATCGAGAGCGCTCCGGAAGGTACGAATCTTATAGTTGCGCACTGAATCAAATAGGAATCAGTTGCATTGGCTATAACGAGACGTATCGTCGCTGGCTATCGAGTAAAAATAATTCTCATTTAGTTCAGGATCACCAGCGCCGGGTATTCCGAGAGCTTGGCCGAGGTGATGTGGGCCAGGGAGCGCACCACGTCGAGCGGCTGGTCGAGCCGGTAATTGCCGGTGACGGCCACGCCGGCGAGCCTGTCGTTGTTGTTGACGATCCAGCCGGGGTAGTAGCGACGCAATTCGGCCAGCACTTCGCTCATCGGGCAGTTTTCGAAGATCAGCCGGCCGTCGACCCAGGCCAGATCCTTGGTGGTGTCGAGTTTGGCCGGTTGGCCGAAGCCCTTGGGCCCGATGCGGATACTTTCACCGGCGCTCAGGCGCACCCGCGCGTCGTCAAACGTGTTGCTCAGGTCGACATCACCACGCTGTACCTGAACCTGGGCTTCACCGTTCAAGTAGCGCACCGCGAAAGAGGTGTCGCGCACGCTGGCGCGCACCGGGCCGGCGTCGATTTCCAGGGGCAGGCCACGGCTGGGCAGCACTTCGAAAAATGCCTCGCCCTGATACAGGCGGGCGATGCGCTGGTGGTCCTTGATGCTGCTGGAGAAGGCTGAATTGGTGTTGAGCAACACTTTCGAGCCATCGTCCAGCTGCAGGCGCTGGCGCTCGCCCACCACGGTCAGATGGTCGGCCTGCAGGCGCATAGGCAGGTTGCTGAAGCTGAACAGGCCCAGCAGCAACACGGCGGCAGTGGCCAGGGGCTTCCAGTGCGGTTTGATACGGCGCCAGACGCTGGGTTTGCGTGGCGCATTCAGGGCGACGGCAGCGCTGTGAACCGGCGCGCCGCCCCAGGCAGTCTGGGCCTTGATGAAGGCTTCGGCGTTTAACGGGTCGTTGGCGAGCCAGGCTTCAAATTCCGCCTGCTGCCCGGGTTGCGGGCACTGCAACGCGATCAGCCAGTCGAGGGCTTGGTCCATGGCCGCGTCTTGCAACACCTCATGAGCCAGCTCATGGGGGTGCCGTTTATTCGGTTCCGTCACGGTGTTCCTCGGGTCTTCGCCACGTTTTAATCAATAGTCCTACAGACTGTGCCGCCAAAGCTTAAGGGCGATCCAGTCTTTCGGCCACACCTATGCAGATGGCCATGATCAGTTTCAGTTCCTTCTGCACGGTGCTCAGGGACACGTCGAGCTTGTCGGCGATCTCCTGATAGCTGCAACCGTGCAGGCGGCTGAGGATGAATATCTGCTGCTGGCGGGCGCTCAACTGGCCGAGGCTGACACTCAGATGCTCGAGCAATTGCTCGGCCTGTGTCGCGTCTTCGGGGGTGCTGACGGGGGAGGCGACGCTTTGCAGGACGTCCAGCGGGACATCTTCCTGCAGGGTGCGGGCCTGAATCCTGCGGGCGCGCAGGTGGTCCAGCGCCAGGTTGCGCGCCGTCTGGTAGACAAAGGGTTCGAGGTGGTCGATCGGCCGTTCGCTCAGGGCCCGGGTAACGCGCAGGTAGGTTTCCTGCAACAGGTCCTCGGCGGTGCTGTGGTTATTCACCATCCGCTGCAAGGTGCGCAGCAAAATCACCCGCTGGGTGAGGAAGACTTGGTTGAAACGAGATTGGCTCACAGTGATACCAGACCGATTTGCAGCGAATGATAATGCTTATCATCAACGCAAATGGCAAGTGGCACTTTGGATTACTGTAGGAGCGAGCTTGCTCGCGAAGGGCGTCAACGATATCGCTGGCATCCTGAATAAACGCGGTGGTTTTGCGTTTTTCGCGAGCAAGCTCGCTCCTACAGGCCGAGCATTACTCGGCGTTGCACAGCGCCAGGCAGTTATCCAGCATCCGGTTCGAGAAGCCCCACTCATTATCGTACCAGGCCAGCACTTTCAGCAGTTTGCCGCTCACTTTGGTGTGATTGGCGTCGAAGATCGACGAAAGCGGGTTATGGTTGAAGTCGCTGGAAACCAGCGGCAGGGTGTTGTAGCCGAGGATTTTCGAGTGCTGGCTGGCTTCTTTCAGCAGCGCGTTGACCTGCTCGGCGCTGGCTTCTTTTTTCAGTTGCACGGTGAGGTCCACCAGCGACACGTTGATCACCGGTACACGCACGGCCATGCCGGTCAGCTTGCCTGCCAGTTCCGGCAGCACCAGGCCCACGGCTTCGGCAGCGCCGGTCTTGCTCGGGATCATGTTCTGGGTGGCCGAGCGCGCGCGGTACGGGTCGGTGTGGTAGACGTCGGTCAGGTTCTGGTCGTTGGTGTAGGCGTGGATGGTGGTCATCAGGCCGCTTTCGATGCCCAGCTCGCGGTGCAGCACCTGGGCCACGGGCGCCAGGCAGTTGGTGGTGCAGGAAGCGTTGGAGATGATCTGGTGGGATTGACGCAAAATGTCATGGTTTACCCCGTACACCACGGTGGCATCGGCGCCCTTGGCCGGGGCCGAGATGATCACCTTGCGCGCGCCGGCGGTAATATGGGCGGCGGCCTTGTCACGGTCGGTGAACAGACCGGTGCATTCGAACACCACGTCCACCTTGTGGGCAGCCCACGGCAGGTCGGCCGGGTTGCGAATGGCACTCACGGCAATCCGGTCACCGTTCACGGTCAGGCTTTCCTGATCATGAGCGACCTCTGCGTCGAAAGTACCGTGGACGGTGTCGTATTTAAGCAGGTGGGCATTGATCGAGCTGTCGCCGAGATCGTTGATGGCGACGATCTGCAAATCCTGACGGTAGCCTTGGGTATAAAGTGCGCGCAGGACATTACGGCCAATACGGCCAAAACCATTGATAGCGATACGTAGAGTCATTGGAAGGTGCCTGTCGTCGATTTGTTGTAAGAATTACAAGATTATTCGCATAAAAATAGAAAACAAGCCTTTTTAGTGGCAATATTTTGTTCAATCTACAACGAGTGACCTGAATCAACTGGTCCGATTGGTCAAGCAACACCCTGCCAACCTCTTCGCGGCGGGCTTTTGACCAGCATAGACACTCAGGTCGCCACATCCGTTAGCCTGGAGTTCTATACATGCATCCCCGCGTACTTGAGGTCACCGAACGGCTTATCGCCCGCAGCCGTGCAACCCGTGAGGCATACCTTGCGCTCATTCGCGGCGCTGCCAGCGACGGCCCGATGCGCGGCAAGCTGCAATGCGCCAACTTTGCCCACGGCGTGGCCGGGTGTGGCACCGAAGACAAAAACAGTCTGCGCATGATGAACGCCGCCAACGTGGCAATTGTTTCGTCATATAACGACATGCTGTCGGCCCACCAGCCATACGAACATTTCCCCGAGCAAATCAAAAAGGCCCTGCGTGAAGTCGGTTCGGTTGGCCAGTTCGCCGGCGGTACCCCCGCCATGTGCGACGGCGTGACCCAGGGCGAGCCAGGCATGGAGCTCAGCCTGCTGAGCCGCGAAGTGATTGCCATGTCCACAGCGGTAGCGCTGTCCCACAACATGTTCGACGCCGCGCTGATGCTGGGTATCTGCGACAAGATCGTCCCCGGCCTGATGATGGGCGCCCTGCGCTACGGCCACCTGCCGATGATCTTCGTACCGGGCGGCCCGATGCCGTCGGGGATCTCCAACAAACAGAAAGCCGACGTGCGCCAGCGCTACGCCGAAGGCAAGGCCACCCGCGAAGAGCTGCTGGAATCGGAGATGAAGTCCTACCACAGCCCGGGCACCTGCACCTTCTACGGCACCGCCAACACCAACCAGTTGCTGATGGAAGTCATGGGCCTGCACCTGCCGGGCGCCTCGTTCGTCAACCCGTACACGCCGCTGCGTGACGCCCTGACCCGCGAAGCCGCGCACCAGGTCACGCGCCTGACCAAGGCCAACGGCAGCTTCACGCCGATCGGCGAGATCGTCGACGAGAAATCCATCGTCAACTCCATCATCGCCCTCAACGCCACGGGTGGGTCCACCAACCACACCCTGCACATGCCGGCCATCGCCATGTCGGCGGGCATCATCCTCACTTGGGATGACATGGCCGACCTCTCCGAGGTGGTGCCGACCCTGTCCCACGTGTATCCAAACGGCAAGGCCGACATCAACCACTTCCAGGCGGCGGGAGGCATGTCGTTCCTGATCCGCGAACTGCTGGAAGCCGGCCTGCTGCACAACGACGTCAACACCGTGGCCGGTCATGGCCTGAGCCGCTACACCCAGGAACCGTTCCTGGTGGACGGCGAGCTGGTATGGCGTGAAGGCCCGATCGAAAGCCTCGACGAAACCATCCTGCGTCCCGTGGCCCGTGCGTTTTCTCCGGAAGGCGGCCTGCGGGTTATGGAAGGCAACCTCGGCCGGGGTGTGATGAAGGTCTCCGCCGTGGCCCTCGAACATCAAATCGTCGAAGCCCCGGCCGTGGTGTTCCAGGACCAGCAAGACCTGGCCGACGCGTTCAAGGCCGGTGAGTTGGAAAAAGACTTTGTTGCGGTGATGCGTTTCCAGGGGCCGCGCTCCAACGGCATGCCGGAATTGCACAAGATGACCCCGTTCCTCGGCGTGTTGCAGGATCGTGGCTTCAAAGTGGCGTTGGTAACAGACGGGCGCATGTCCGGCGCCTCGGGTAAGATTCCCGCCGCGATTCACGTCAACCCCGAAGCCCAGAGCGGCGGGCCACTGGCACGTGTGCGCGATGGCGATATCATTCGCGTGGATGGCGTCAAAGGCACCTTGGAGCTTAAGGTGGACGCCGAAGAATTTGCCGCGCGCGCGCCTGCCACGGGCCTTCTGGGCAATAACGTGGGGGCCGGTCGCGAGTTGTTTGCGTTTATGCGTTTGGCTGCAAGCTCCGCAGAGCAGGGCGCCAGCGCCTTTACCTCTGCCTTGGAGACACTTAAGTGAAGCTAGCGCTGGTCGGTGATATCGGTGGTACCAACGCCCGTTTTGCGTTGTGGCGGGATCAGGAGCTGCATTCGATCCGCGTCCATGCGACGGCGGATCATGCCAGCCCGGAGGAGGCGATCCAGGTCTATCTGAAGGAAGAAGGCTTGGCCATCGGCTCGATTGGCGCGGTGTGCCTGTCGGTCGCGGGGCCGGTGAGTGGAGATGAATTTAAATTCACCAACAATCACTGGCGCCTGAGCAAGACTGCGTTCTGCAAGACCTTGCAGGTGGACGAGCTGCTGCTGGTGAATGATTTCTCGGCCATGGCCCTGGGCATGACCCGCCTGAAGCCCGACGAATTCCGCGTGGTGTGCGAAGGCACGCCGGAGCCGTTGCGCCCTGCGGTGGTGATTGGCCCGGGCACTGGCCTGGGCGTCGGCACCTTGCTCGACCTCGGCCATGGCCGTTGGGCGGCATTGCCGGGGGAGGGCGGCCATGTCGACCTGCCCGTGAGCAGCCCGCGTGAAGCCCAGCTGTGGCAGCACATCTACAATGAGATCGGCCATGTCAGCGCTGAAACTGCCTTGAGCGGTGGCGGTTTGCCCAGGTTGTACCGGGCGATCTGCGCGGTGGACGGTCACGAGGCGGTTCTGGAAACTCCCGAAGCCATCACTGCCGCTGGCCTGGCGGGTGACCCGATAGCCCTGGAAGTGCTGGACCAGTTCAGTATCTGGCTGGGCCGCGTCGCCGGTAACAACGTGCTGACCACCGGCGGTCGTGGTGGCGTGTACATCGTGGGTGGGGTGATCCCGCGCTTTGCCGATTTCTTTATCAAGAGTGGTTTTGCCAGGAGTTTTGGCGACAAGGGCTGCATGAGCGACTACTTCAAAGGCATTCCGGTGTGGCTGGTGACGGCACCGTATTCAGGGTTGACAGGTGCTGGTGTGGCGCTTGAGCAGGCATTTGCGTAGGCAGTGATGGCCTCTTCGCGAGCAAGCCCGCTCCCACATTCAATCCCATTCCAACTGGATGAATGAGGTCGAATGTGGGAGCGGGCTTGCTCGCGAAGGCGGCCTCAAGGGCAACAAATGACTTAAGCTTGGCCATAACAACAAGGAGGACCCCGTGAGCGTAATCAGTAAATCCATTCTCCTGGTCGACGACGACCAGGAAATCCGCGAGTTGCTGCAAACCTACCTCAGCCGCGCCGGTTTCCAGGTGCGTGGCGTGCCGGATGGCGCGGGGTTCCGCCAGGCGATGAACGAAGCGCCGTGCGACCTGGTGATCCTTGATGTGATGCTGCCGGACGAAGACGGTTTCAGCCTCTGCCGCTGGATCCGCCAGCACCCGCGCCAGGCCCAGGTGCCGATCATCATGCTCACCGCCAGTTCCGACGAAGCCGACCGCGTCATCGGCCTGGAGCTGGGTGCCGACGATTACATCGGCAAACCCTTCAGCCCCCGTGAGTTGCAGGCCCGTATCAAGGCCTTGTTGCGGCGCTGCCAGTTTGGCCAGGAGCGCAGCGGCGGCGAGGTGCTGGTGTTTGGCGAGTGGCGCCTGGACATGGTCAGCCACCGGCTGTTCCACGTCGACGGCGAGGAAGTGATTCTTTCCGGCGCCGATTTTGCCCTGCTCAAACTGTTCCTCGACCACCCCCAGCAAATCCTCGACCGCGACACCATCGGCAACGCCACCCGTGGCCGCGACCTGATGCCCCTGGACCGGATTGTCGACATGGCCGTCAGCCGTCTGCGCCAACGCCTGCGCGACACCGAAAAACCACCCCGGCTGATCCGCACCGTGCGCGGCAGTGGCTATCAATTGGCAGCCAGCGTGGTTGCCGGCAATGCCCACTGAGCGCCTGCGTGAACTGCGCCGGCGCATCCCGGTACCGCGTTCGCTGCTGGGGCGGATGTTACTGCTGACCCTGTTGGCGGTGCTGTTTGCCCAGGCGTTGTCCAGCGTGATCTGGGTCTCGCAATTGCGCGCTACCCAGCTTGAAGGCCTGGTAACCGCCGCCCGCAGCCTGGCGCATTCGATGACCGCCAGCGTCAGTTATTTCCGCTCGTTGCCGGTGGCCTTCCGGCCGTTGGTACTGGACCAGTTGCGCAGCATGGGCGGTACCCGGTTTGTGGTGACGCTCAACGACAAGCCCCTGGACATGGCGGTATTGCCGGAAACCCCGCGCAAGCATGCAGTGCTCGGTGCTGTCGAAGAAGTGTTGCGCCAGACCCTGGGCAGCGACGTGCATGTTTCGGTGGAGTTCGTCAGCGCCGAAGACCTGCGCATCTTCAACGCCGGCTTGAAACTCGATGAATTGCCGCGCTCCTGGGCGCATTACGCGTTGACCCTGGAACCGGTGAATCCGCCGGTGTTGGTCACCCAGATCCAGCTGGCCCAGGGCGAATGGCTCTACATTGCCTCCTTGCTGCCCGAACCCTATACCAGCCTCGAAGAACAAGGCCTGCCATACCAGCAGGTGTGGTTTATCGTGCTCACCAGCGGCTTCCTGCTGCTGTTTATCGGCCTGTTGGTGCACTGGCAAAGCCGTCCACTCAAGCGCCTGGCGAGGGCGGCGCGGGACATGTCCCTGGGCGCCGACGTGGAGCCGGTGGCCGAAGGCGGCGGCAGCGAAGTGGTGGAAGTAGGCCGCGCGTTCAATGCCATGCGCGAACGCATCAGCCGTTACCTGACCGAACGCAGCCAGCTGTTCAGCGCCATTTCCCACGACCTGCGCACACCCATCACACGCCTGCGGTTGCGGGTGGAATTGCTGGAAGACGAGAACCTGCAAGCCAAGTTCGGCCGCGACCTGGATGAACTGGAGTTGCTGGTCAAAGGCGCGTTGCAGTGCGTGAAGGACACCGACATCCACGAAAACATCGAACCGGTGGACCTCAACCACGTACTCGACTGCCTGGTGGAGCCGTACCTGGCGCCCAACGGCAATGGGCGCGTGACCCAACATGGTCGGGCACTTACGACGTACCCGGGCAAGCCGCTGGCGCTCAAGCGCTGCATCGGCAACCTGATCGACAACGCCCTGAAGTACGGGCAGAACGCCCATTTGCACATTGAAGACGATGGCTCGGAGTTCATCCTCCACGTCGACGACGAAGGCCCGGGCGTGCCGGAACAGCGCCTGGAGCAGGTCTTCGAGCCGCACTTCCGCCTGGCCGGGCAGCAACAGGGTTACGGCCTGGGCCTGGGCATCGCCCGCAACATTGCCCACAGCCATGGCGGTGAAGTGAGTTTGCAGAATCTGCGGGAGGGCGGTTTGCGGGTGACCTTGCAACTGCCTCGTGGCCTGGATTGAACACCACCAATACCGCAGCTGATTGAGTACTTGTGGCGAGGGAGCTTGCTCCCGTTGGGGCGCGAAGCGGCCCCAAAAGATGGGACTGCTGCGCAGTCCAACGGGAGCAAGCTCCCTCGCCACATTATTAGTATCCGGTGTTATAACCGTGGTTAGACGCTCTGGCGCAACCTGGCCAGATCCCGCAACGGCGGCGCACCAAACAGCCGGCTGTATTCGCGGCTGAACTGTGATGGGCTCTCATAGCCCACCCGATACCCCGCCGCCGAGGCTTCCAGGCCCTCGGCGATCATCAACCGCCGAGCCTCCTGCAAGCGCAACTGTTTTTGGTACTGCAACGGGCTCATGGCGGTCATCGCCTTGAAGCGGTGGTGCAAGGTCGAGACGCTGAGGTTCACTTCCTTGGCCAGGTCATCAATGCGCAGGGGCTGTTCGTAGTTGCCGTTCAACCAGGTGATCGCCTGGCTCACCCGATGGCTCTGACTGTTGGCGACGGCAATTTCATACAGCCGATAACCCTGTGGACCGCGCAACAGGCGATAGAGAATTTCCCGATTGATCAGCGGCGCGAGCATTGCGATGTCTTTCGGTGCGTCGAGCAATCGGGTCAGGCGCAGCACGGCGTCCAGTAGCTGGCTGTCCAGGCGGTCGACATACATCCCTCGGGAGGTCGGGCGCGGGGGCACGCCCATCGGCCCGGCTTCGGCAATCAGTGCGGTGATCTGTGCCGGGTCGATATTCACCCGAATCGACAGGTTGGGGTCTTCCGGCGTGGCATCAAGGATGCGCCCGGCCACCGGCATCGCTACCGAAAACACCAGGTAATTGAGCGGGTCGTAGGCGAAGACTTCATCCGCCAGGCGCACTTCCTTGCTGCCCTGGGCGAGGATGCACAGCGCGGGTTCAACCAGCACCGGCGTGAATTCACGCGGGGAGTTATGGCGGTTGAGATACAGCGACGTGATCGCCGTGCCGTAGGAACCATCCTCCCAGGTATGCCGGCGAACGATGCCGGCGAGTTCTGCGCGCTGCTTTTCCATATCGGCGTCGAGGGGTTTGGAGCGAAGTTCGGGCGACGACATGGGACATCCTCTGGTGCTTTGACGATGGGCACAGCTTAAGGGCGGCTTTGCAAAAAGCGGTATTTCGATTCTGCACAATCCTTGCCTGATCCTGCGAAAAATCGTGAATCAGGCAAGCCGGGGCCTGTCATGCCCCTGAAATACGGCAGTCATGCCGGGAATAAACTTCGCAGGCCGATTGCTATATCTACGTATCTCGCAGGATTGTGCAATAAGCCAGCAGGAATTGACTAACCGCATCCACACCCGCGCCCGTATCTTTGATCCTGTGGCAACACGCCCTCACAGTGCTTGCCGAGCATCACTTCTCAACGGGAGAGTCGAACATGTCCACCCCCATTCCCGCGAGCCATATGGCCTTTATCCGTGCCCGTACCGGGTACAGCACCGAACTGGGTGCACGCTTGAGCAGTTTGATCGAACCGGGCCGCCAGGCTCAGGGTTGCCTGCAATTCTCGTTGCAGCACTCCCTGGCCGACCCGGATGTGTGGTTGGTGTCGGGCTTCTGGAGCAGCGAGCAGGCGATGAGTGCCTACTTCAGCTCGCCGGCGCTGATGGTCTTCACCGAGTTGTTGAATGACATGGTGGTTCGCAGCATGGACTTCCAGACCTTTACCGACGCCTCGGCGGCCAATGCCTATGGCGAGTACCTGCAACTGGCGGGCTAGTGCTTTAGAATGGCCGCCTTTCCCATTGGCCAGGACCTGCAACATGGCACGTAAAGAGTTTGCCCACCACGAAGCCGTTTCCGCCTTGGTGCGTGAAGAAGAGGGTGGCTATAGCGCCGCCATCGCCGTCAAGGCGCTGGATGGCATGGGCGCACCGCGCTTTCACAAGATCCTCGATGGACAGACGTTCAAGACTGCCTCCGACGCCGACGATGCCGCAGCTCTGCAACTGGAGCGCTTGGTCGATGTAGATGAAGACGGTCAGCTCTCTTGGGCAACTTCCGCCAACTAAAAACACCGCTGATCCAAATCTGGGAGCGGGCTTGTGTGGGAGCGGGCTTGCTCGCGAATGCGGTGGATCAGTTGGCATATGCATTGACTGATACGCCCCCTTCGCGAGCAAGCCCGCTCCCACATTTTTATCTCGTTCCAATCAGCGTTGCGCGGCGCCTGGGCGGTACATTTTGAACAGCGCTTCCGGCCCCAACTGAAAATAATCCGCCGGGCCACCTCCACGCAGGATCGGCTGGGCGGCAGCCGTGTCGTACACCCCGTCTTTCAGCAGCCATTTGGCGATATGCACCGCGACCACCTCGCCGAGCACCAACCAGCTTGGCACCAGCTCCTTGTCGGCGCGCTGCAGCTGAATGATCTGCGTCACCTTGCACTCGAACGACACCGGGCTTTCGGCCACGCGAGGCACGGCGATCACCTTTGAAGCCACCGGCGTCAAGCCGGCCAATTCAAGCTCGTTGACCTCGGGTGATACCGGCGCGCAACTCTGGTTCATCTGCTCGGCCAGCGGGCGGGTAGCCAGGTTCCACACGAATTCGCCAGTCTGTTCGATGTTGTTCAGGCTGTCTTTGCGCCCGACACTGGAAAACCCAATGATCGGCGGAATGTAGTTGAACGCGTTAAAGAAACTGTAGGGCGCCAGGTTCAGGCGGCCCTGGCTGTCGTGTGACGAAATCCAGCCAATCGGGCGCGGGCCGACAATCGCATTGAACGGGTCATGGGGCAGGCCGTGGCCGTTGGCGGGTTCGTAGAAATGAATATCGTCGGACATGGCCGGGGTTCCTGCTGCGCGGTTCTGGGGAGGGCACCATAGTGCAATCCGGCGCGGCGGATTTCTATCATCCATATGGAATTTTCATACAGCCCCCACCTATTTTTCACAGCTCCCGGGTCAGTCTGCGCGCCAGGTCGACACCCCCTATAAGTCGACCGATTGAACGACTGAGCCTTTGGAGCCTTCTGCACAATGAACAAACTTCCTCAGATCACCCTGGCGTTCTGGGTCATGAAAATCTGCGCCACGACCCTGGGCGAAACCGCCGGGGACTTGCTGTCGATGACCTTGAATGTTGGTTACGCCATCAGCTCGATGATCCTGATCAGCGTGTTCCTGGTCACTCTGGTGACGCAACTCTGGTCGAAAACCTACAACCCGGTGCTGTACTGGATCGTGATCCTGTCCACCAGCACCGCCGGCACCACCATGTCGGACTTTATGGACCGCACGCTGGGGCTGGGTTATGCCACGGGCTCGATGATTCTGGTGTCGATCCTGGTGGCGATCTTTGCCCTGTGGCGTATCAGCGGCGACTCGCTGAACGTGAACAAGGTGCAGACCTTTCGCGGTGAGCTGTTCTACTGGATGGCGATTCTGTTCTCCAACACCCTGGGCACGGCGCTGGGTGATTTCCTCGCGGATGATTCCGGGCTGGGGTTCGCTGGTGGCGCGTTGCTGATCGGGGCGAGTATCGCGGTGGTGGTGTTGCTTAAATACTTCACGCGGATTTCGTCGGTGCTGCTGTTCTGGGTGGCGTTTGTGTTGACCCGGCCGTTCGGCGCAACCCTGGGTGACTTCCTGACCAAACCCCATGAAAAGGGCGGGCTGGACTTTGGCACCATCGGCTCGTCGGCCGTGTTGGCGGCGGTGCTGGTGGTGATGATTGCCGGGGCGGCGTATGCCCAGCGTCGGTATGGACGCCAGGCGGCTGCCGAGCTGTCTTGAGGGCAATGAAAAAGGGCCGTGTCATTGACTGACATGGCCCTTTTTTTACGCCTGCCGAACCCTTAGTCCGTAGTAATCCGTGAATGCTTGCGGGTGTCCTTCATGGTCACATACACCAACAGCGACACCGCAATACACGCGGTGACGTACCAGTAGTAACCGGTTTCCATACCAATGCTCTTGAACCACAGCGCGATGTATTCAGCGGTGCCGCCGAAGATCGACACGGTCAGCGCATAGGGCAAGCCAACGCCCAGAGCGCGGATTTCGGTGGGGAACAATTCGGCCTTCACCACGGCGTTGATCGAGGTGTAGCCGCTGACGATGATCAGCGCCGCCATGATCAGGAAGAACGCGCCCCACCAGGTCTGGATGGTGTGCAGGGTGGTGAGGATCGGCACGGTGAACAGGGTGCCGAGGACGCCGAAGGCGATCAGGATCGGCCGGCGGCCAACCTTGTCCGACAGCCCGCCGATGATGGGTTGCAGGCACATGAACAGGAACAGTGTGGCCGCCGAAATGGTGGTGGAGTCGGAGATGCTCATGCCGACGGTGTTCACCAGGTATTTCTGCATGTAGGTGGTGTAGGTGTAGAACGCCAGGGTGCCGCCCATGGTCAGGCCGACCACGGTCATCAGTTCCTTGGGGTGGCGCATCAAGGTGCGCATTGCGCTTTCCTTGGCCTTTTCTTTCTTGGTGAACGACTCGGTTTCTTCCATGCCACGACGCAGGTACAGCGCCACTACCGCGCACAGGGCGCCGATGGCGAACGGGATACGCCAGCCCCAGTCGTACAGTTGTTCGGTGGTCAGCAATTGTTGCAGCACGATCAATACCGCCAGGGCGATGAGCTGGCCGGAGATCAGGGTCACGTACTGGAAGCTGGAGTAGAAGCCCCGACGTTCCTTGGTCGCCATTTCGCTGAGGTAAGTGGCGGAGGTGCCGTATTCACCGCCGACCGACAGGCCCTGCAGCAAACGGGCGAATACCAGCAGGATCGGCGCACCGATACCAATGGCTTCATAGCCCGGGCTCAGGGCAATCAGCAAAGAGCCGAAGCACATCAGGTACACCGAGGCCATCAAGGCCTTTTTACGCCCGACTTTGTCGGCGTACAGGCCCATCAGCCAGCCACCGATCGGGCGCATCAGGAAGCCCACGGCGAAGATCGCGGCGGTGTTCAGGAGTTGGGCGGTGGTGTCGCCTTTAGGGAAAAAGGTCTTGGCGAAATACAGGGAGAAAGCCGCGTAGACGTACCAGTCGTACCACTCGACCATGTTGCCGACCGATCCGCTGAAGATCGACTTGATACGGCTGGAGGTGGTGCGTCCTTTTGCCGGCGCAGTCGCCGACCCCAGAGGCAGGGAGTTGGAGTTATCCATTTAAGGATCCTTCATCTAATTGTTTTTGTGGAGCGCGCGGTAGCGCAGCCTGGCTGGGCTATAGCAGGAGCTGTGCCAAGCCGATGAAGGCCCGGTCTAGAAGGGTTTGCGGAAATTTTTGAGCGGAAAATTGCTGATGAATCAAGGGGGATGAGCGGAAATCCGCCGACGAAGATCGCTCCCACGCTCTGCGTGGGAGCGCATCCTGTGACGTTCCGCGTCACGATTTTAAGGGCGGACGCGGAGCGTCCAGAGCTGCATTCCCACGCGGAGCGTGGGAACGATCGGGTTAGAGGAACGTATCCCGCGCCAAGCCATGGCGCTGCATTTTTTCATTGAAGGTGCGCCGTGGCAGTTGCAGCTCGGCCAGCACCGCCTTGATATCGCCTTTGTGCCGGGTCAGCGCGGCTTTCAGGCAATGGGCTTCAAATGCTTCCTGCTGAGCCGCCAACGACTGCCCGGCTTCGATGCCTTCCGGTTCCGGTTCACCCAGCCCCAGCACCTGGCGTTCCGCGGCATTGGCCAGCTCCCGCACATTCCCCGGCCAGTCATGGCTGAGCAGGCGCCCCAGCGCGGGTCCGCTCAGCGGCGCGAAGTTGCGGCCCAGGCGCTCGGCGGCGCTTTGTGCAAAGTGCTCGAACAGCAGGGGAATGTCTTCCCGGCGTTCCCGCAGCGGTGGCAGGCGCAGTTGTGCGACGGTCAGGCGATAGGCCAAGTCCTCGCGAAAACGCCCGGCGCGAGCTTCGTCCAGCAGGTCGGGTTTGGTGGCGGCGATGATCCGCAAGTCCACCTTGATGCTTTGATTGGAACCGAGCCGTTCGAGTTTTTGCTCCTGCAACACCCGCAGCAATTTCACCTGCTGGGCCAGCGGCATGCTTTCGATCTCATCGAGAAACAGCGTGCCGCCATTGGCGTATTCCAGCTTGCCGATGCGCTTGCCCTGGGCGCCGGTGAACGCGCCACTTTCATGGCCGAACAGCTCGGCTTCAAACAGCTGCTCGGGAATCGCCGCGCAGTTCAGCGCCACAAACGGCTTCTTCGCCCGGGGGCCGAAATCATGCAGGCAACGGGCGACCAGCTCCTTGCCGCTGCCGGTTTCGCCGCGAATCAACACATTGACCGGCAAGCCGGCCAGGTCCAGGACTTGCCGGCGCAGGTTCTGCAAACCCCGGGACACCCCCAGCAGGCTCGATTCCAGTTGGGCCCGGTGATCGGCCTGCTGATGCAACCGGCGGTTTTCCAGCACCAGCCCGCGCTTGTCCAGCGCCCGGCGCAGGCTGCTGAGCAGGGCTTCGGGGCTGAAGGGTTTTTCGAGGAAGTCGTAGGCGCCGTCGCGCATGGCTTCGACGGCCATCGGCACATCGCCGTGGCCGGTGAGCAGAATCACCGGCAGGTCGGCGTCACGCCGCTGCACTTCAGCCAGCAACTCCAGGCCGCTGAGGCCGGGCATGCGCACGTCGCTCAGGATCACCCCGGGAAAGTCCCGGGGCAATTGCGCCAGGCATTCCTCGGCGCGGCTGAACAACTGCACCTCAAAGCCCGACAGGCTCAGCCATTGCTCGACGGCCGTGCGAATGCTGGCTTCGTCGTCGACCACAATCACCGCATTCAACATAGGTCTGGTGTCTCCAGCGCGATGGGCAAGGTTAGGGTAAAGATCGCCCCGTCACCTTGATTGCCGGCGCTCAGGCGCCCGCCAAGTTCGTGGACGATAGCGTACGACACGGCGAGCCCCAAGCCGAGCCCGTCGCCCACCGGCTTGGTGGTGAAGAACGGGTCGAACACGCTGTTGAGGTTTTCCTCGGCGATCCCGCCGCCGCTGTCGCTGACGGTCAGGTGCCATAGCTGCTGATCGGCGTGCAGACGGATCTCCAGGCGCTTGCGTGGCTTGTCGGCCATGGCGTCGAGGGCGTTGCGCAGCAGGTTGATCAGCACCTGTTCGAGGCGGATCGCGTCGCCGCGTACCCAGGCGGGGCGGGTCAGGTCCAGTACGGTGCCGATGGCTTCGTCCCGCAGGCGCGCATCGAGCAAGTGTAGGGACTGGTCCACCACCGTCGCCAGGTCGAGGCGTTCGCGCAGGCCGCTGGGGCTCTTGCGGGCGAAGGTCTTGAGGTGGCCGGTGAGCGCGGCCATGCGTGTGAGCATGTCGTCCAGCGGGGTCAGGGCCTGGTAGGCGTCGTCCACCCGGCCATGGTCCAGCAGCAGCCGCAGAGTCGCCAACTGCATGCGCTGGGCGGTCAATGGCTGGTTGATTTCGTGAGCGAGGGCGGCAGACATCTGCCCCAGCGCTGCCAGTTTGGCGGATTGCACCAGGCCATCCTGGGCGGTGCGCAGGGCGCGGGTGCGTTCTTCCACCAGTTGTTCAAGTTCTTCGCGGCTGCGCTGGCGCAAGCGGGCGAGGCGCCAGCGCTGGGTCAGGAACAGCACCAGGAACACCAGCGCCAGCCATGAGCCGGCGGCGGCGAGGCCGGCGTTGCGTTGGTCTTCAAAGGCAAATTGTGGCTTGCGCAGCAGGTGCAAGGTCCAGCCTTCGGCCTTCAGCGGCAGGGATTCCCAAATGTAATTGGCCTTGCCATCGGGGCCGTCGACGCGCATCAGGTGGCTGTTTTCGTCAAAGCGTTGCAAGGCTTCGGTGTCCAGCGGCAGCAATTGTTTCTTGTCGTATTGGCGGGTGGCCTTGAGTTCGGCGTGGTCGCTGTCCGACAACGGACGCAGCGCGCGGTAGCGCCAGCCCGGCTGATTGGCGATAAACACAATGCCCCGGGCATCGCTGACCAGCAGCAAGTCATTGCCCTGGGCCCACTCGCGCTCCAGTTCCGGGAACTCCAGCTTGACCACCATGGCGCCGAGGAACTGCTCGTTCTCGCCGACCACCGCGCTGGAGAGGAAATACCCCGGAATCCCGGTGGTCACCCCCACTGCATAAAAACGCCCGGTGCCCTGGCTCAGGGTCTGGCTGAAGTACGGGCGAAACGCGTAGTTGTGCCCCACATAACTGCTGGGCAGGTTCCAGTTGCTGGCGGCCACGGCGAGGCCGTTGCGGTCCATCAGTTCCAGGGTCGAGGACTGGGCGGCGCCGTTGATGCGCTCCAGCTTGCGGTTGAGCAAATCCTGGGTGGCGGTGTCCAGCGGGCCCTTCAAGGCGCTGATCATTTCCGAGTCCAGGGCCAGCACGGCGGGCAGGGCGCGGTAGCGTTCGATCAGGGTGTGCAGGGAGTTGCCATAAAGCATGAGCTGCTGATTGGCGCGGGCGGCGTCATCCACCAGGGCCAGGCGTTCGGCGTGGCGGGTAGCCAGGGCGGCAGCCAGTACCGCGCCGGCGATGATCAGCAAGGAGTAGAAGGTCAAACGCAGCGGACGGGGAATCGCAATCATACGAAGATGAACAGTGCAATTAGGGGCGAGCACCATAGCATGAGGCGCATGGCTGTTGTGGCGAGGGAGCTTGCTCCCGCTGGGGCGCGCAGCGGCCCCAAAAAAATGGGAGCGCTGCGCACTGGAGCGGGAGCAAGCTCCCTCGCCACAGTGAGAGGTGCATGAAACAAAAAAGGCGACCGTAGTGGTCGCCTTTTATCCTTGCAGGGGAAATGCTTACTGCACTTCTACCGCCAGGCTTTCACTGATCTTTTTCTGCCAGATGGCAGGACCGGTGATGTGTACCGACTCGCCCTTGCTATCAACGGCAACGGTGACCGGCATGTCTTTCACGTCGAACTCGTAGATCGCTTCCATGCCCAGCTCGGCGAACGCCACGACGCGGGATTTCTTGATGGCCTGGGCCACCAGGTAAGCCGCGCCGCCCACTGCCATCAGGTAAACCGCCTTGTGGTCCTTGATCGCTTCGATAGCGGTCGGGCCGCGCTCGGATTTGCCGATCATGCCCAACAGGCCGGTTTGCTCGAGGATCTGGCGGGTGAACTTGTCCATCCGCGTGGCGGTGGTCGGACCGGCAGGCCCCACCACTTCTTCGCGCACCGGATCAACCGGGCCGACGTAGTAGATGAAGCGACCCTTGAGGTCCACCGGCAGGGTTTCGCCCTTGTTCAGCATCTCGACCATGCGCTTGTGCGCGGCGTCGCGACCGGTGAGCATCTTGCCGTTGAGCAACACGGTTTCGCCCGGCTTCCAGCTCTGCACGTCTTCCGGGGTCAGGGTGTCGAGGTTGACGCGACGGGCCGACGGGCCGGCTTCCCAGACGATTTCCGGGTAGGCGTCCAGCGGTGGCGCTTCGAGCGATGCAGGGCCCGAGCCGTCGAGCACGAAGTGCGCGTGACGGGTGGCGGCGCAGTTGGGGATCATGCACACCGGCAGCGAGGCCGCGTGGGTCGGGTAGTCCATGATTTTCACGTCGAGCACGGTGGTCAGGCCACCCAGGCCCTGGGCGCCGATGCCCAGTTGGTTGACCTTCTCGAACAGCTCCAGGCGCATCTCTTCGATACGGTTAGACGGGCCGCGCTTCTTCAGCTCGTGGATGTCGATGGATTCCATCAACACTTCCTTGGCCATTACCGCGGCTTTCTCGGCGGTGCCGCCGATGCCGATGCCAAGCATGCCCGGTGGGCACCAGCCGGCGCCCATGGTCGGAACGGTCTTGAGCACCCAGTCGACGATCGAGTCGGACGGGTTGAGCATGGCCATTTTCGACTTGTTCTCGGAACCACCGCCCTTGGCGGCCACGTCCACTTCCACGGTGTTACCCGGGACGATGGAGTAGTGGATCACGGCAGGGGTGTTGTCCTTGGTGTTTTTACGCGCACCGGCCGGGTCGGCGAGGATCGAAGCCCGCAGGACGTTTTCCGGCAGGTTGTAGGCCTGGCGCACGCCTTGGTTGATCATGTCGTCCAGGCTCATGGTGGCGCCATCCCAGCGCACGTCCATGCCTACACGTACAAATACGGTGACAATCCCGGTGTCCTGGCAGATCGGGCGGTGGCCGGTGGCACACATGCGCGAGTTGATCAGGATCTGAGCCATGGAGTCACGGGCCGCTGGCGATTCTTCGCGCAGGTAGGCCTCGTGCATCGCCTGGATGAAGTCAACGGGATGGTAGTAGGAAATGAATTGCAGGGCGTCGGCAACGCTCTGAATCAGGTCGTCTTGCTTGATCACGGTCATGAGTCGCGCTCCTCTATAAGGGAACATTCAATAAAGGTGGCGTCAGTGTTGCATCGGTCGGCTGAAGCCACCTTTCCAAGGCACGCCAAAGTGGTGCAGGCGCGACGCTAAAAAGGCGCGGCAGTATAACCCGCCACGGTGGCCGATACACCCGACTATGGTCAAACTCTACGGGGCGTGATTCCCTGTAGACGCCTTTTTGATCCGAGACCCTTGATGCCTGAACTTCACGTCGGTGAACGCCACTGGTCGGTAGCCGCCGGCAGCAACCTGCTGGATGCCCTGAACCAGGCGGGCGTGGCCGTGCCTTATAGTTGCCGCGCCGGCAGCTGCCATGCCTGCCTGGTGCGTTGCCAGGGTGATATCCAGGACAACCAGCCGGATGCCCTGAGCCCGGCGCAGCGCCAGGATGGCTGGCGCCTGGCGTGCCAGTGCCAGGTCGCAGGTGACTTGCAGGTCGAAGCCTTCGACCCGCTGCGTGACGGGTTGCCGGCGACGGTGCTGAGCGTCGATTGGTTGACCCCGAGTGTACTGCGCTTGCGGCTGCAACCCGAACGCGGCTTGCGCTACCGGGCGGGGCAGCATCTGGTGTTGTGGGCCGGCAGCGTTGCGCGGCCTTATTCATTGGCCAGCCTGCCCCAGGAAGATCCGTTTCTCGAATTTCACATCGATTGCCGCCTGCCCGGCGAATTCAGCGACGCCGCCCGCCAATTCAAGGCCGGTGACAGCCTGCGCCTGGGCGAATTGCGGGGCGGCGCCTTGCAGTACGACCCCGACTGGCAATCGCGGCCGCTCTGGCTGCTGGCCTCGGGCACCGGACTCGGCCCGCTATGGGGCGTGTTGCGCGAGGCCTTGCGCCAGGATCACCAGGGCGCCATCCGGGTCATTCACCTGGCCCATGACGCGGGCGGTCATTACCTCGCCGGGCCATTGGCCCAGCTGGCTGGTGCGCATCCGAACGTGACCGTTGAGCTATGGACAGCGGCTGAGGTGACGCAGGCGTTGGCGCAACTGCGGCTTGTTTCCCGGCAAACTCTGGCTTTACTCTGCGGGCACCCGGCCAGTGTCGAGGCCTTTTCCAAGCGCCTGTTCCTGGCCGGACTGCCGCGCAATCAACTGCTGGCCGATGTGTTCCTGCCCCGTGGTTGAGCGCTGAATTTCCCAGCCGCGAGATTTGTCATGACCGATGCCATCCTGCAGCAACGCGAACGCGGGTTGCTGATTTTGCAGCTCAATCGCCCGGACAAGAAAAATGCCCTGACCCGCGCCATGTACAGCCAATTGGCCGAGGCGCTGGAGCAGGCGGATGCCGATACCAGCGTGAATGCCGTGCTGATCCAGGGCAGCAGCGAGTGCTTCACCGCCGGTAACGATATTGGCGACTTCCTCGAACAACCGCCGGCGGATCTCGACAGCCCGGTCTTCAATTTCATGCGCAGCTTGCTCAACTGCCGCAAGCCGGTGATTGCGGCAGTGGCGGGCGTGGCGGTGGGAATTGGCACGACGCTGCTGCTGCATTGTGACCTGGTGTATGTCAGCCGGGATGCACGGTTGCGCATGCCGTTCGTCAACCTGGGGCTGTGTCCGGAGTTTGGGTCCAGCTTGATCCTCCCGCGCTTGCTGGGGCATGCCAAGGCGGCGGAGTTGCTGCTGCTGGGTGAAGGGTTTACCGGCGAACAGGCTGCCGCCTGGGGCATTGCCACCGAGGCATTGGGCAGCGGTGAATCGGCCCTGGCCAAGGCGCGGGAAATTGCTGGACGGTTTGAGACCCTGGCGCCGGGCGCGGTACAGGTCAGCAAGCATCTGATGAAAAGCGTTGATCGCGAGCAGTTGCGCAAGGTGATCGAGGAGGAGGGGGCGTTGTTTACCCAGAGGTTGAAGTCGCCGGAGGCGATTGCGGCGTTGTCGGGGTTTATCACTCGGAGATGAATGAGCGTTGACTGGTCGGCCGTCTTCGCGAGCAAGCCCGCTCCCACATTCGACCGTGTTTCTTCAGGATGTACGCGATCAAATGTGGGAGCGGGCTTGCTCGCGAATAGGCCAGTAAAGCCAACACACAAGCCAATTTGCAATGCAAAAAGCCCCGCCATTCACATGGCAGGGCTTTTGTTTTTCAGCGAGCGGTCACTCAGACCATTGGGTCGCCAACGTGCAGGATCTTCATGCCGTTGGTGCCGCCGATGGTGTGGTAGCTGTCGCCCTTGGTCAGGATGACCCAGTCGCCTTTCTCCACGACGCCGCGCTTGAGCAACTCGTCGATCGCGGCCTGGCTGACTTGCTCAGGCGGCAGCGATGCCGGGTCGAACGGTACGGTGTAGACGCCGCGGAACATGGCCGCACGGGCCTGGGTTTCGCGGTGCGGGGAGAACGCGTAGATCGGGATCGAGGAACGGATGCGCGACATGATCAACGGCGTGTAGCCACTTTCGGTCAGGGCGATGATCGCTTTCACACCCGGGAAGTGGTTGGCGGTGTACATGGCCGCCAGGGCGATGCTCTGGTCGCAGCTTTCGAAGACCTTGCCGATACGGTGGCTGGAGGTCTTGCTGGTCGGGTGCTTTTCAGCGCCGACGCAGATGCGTGCCATGGCCTGCACGGCTTCCAGCGGGTACGGGCCAGCCGCACTTTCAGCCGAAAGCATCACGGCGTCGGTGTAGTCGAGCACGGCGTTGGCCACGTCGGACACTTCGGCACGGGTTGGCATCGGGTTCTGGATCATCGACTCCATCATCTGGGTCGCAACGATCACCGCCTTGTTGTGGCGACGTGCGTGCAGGATGATTTTCTTCTGGATACCGATCAGCTCGGCGTCACCGATTTCCACACCCAGGTCGCCACGGGCAACCATCACGGCGTCGGAAGCCTTGATCAGGCCGTCGAGGGTTTCATCGTCGGCTACGGCTTCGGCGCGTTCGATCTTCGCCACCAGCCAGGCAGTGCCGCCGGCTTCGTCGCGCAGTTTACGGGCGTATTCCATGTCGGCGGCGTCGCGCGGGAAGGATACCGCGAGGTAGTCCACTTCCATTTCGGCGGCGAGCTTGATGTCGGCCTTGTCTTTTTCAGTCAGGGCCGGGGCAGTCAGGCCACCGCCGCGACGGTTGATGCCTTTGTGGTCCGACAGCGGGCCGCCGATGATCACGGTGCAATTCAGTTCGGTCGGGGTGGCGGTGTCGACGCGCATTACCACACGGCCGTCGTCCAGCAGCAGTTCGTCGCCCACGCCGCAGTCTTTCACCAGGTCCGGGTAGTCGATACCCACGACTTGCTGGTTGCCTTCGGTCAGCGGATGGCTGGTGGAGAAGGTGAACTGGTCACCGATCTTCAGCTCGATCCGCTTGTTGGCAAATTTGGCGATACGGATTTTCGGGCCTTGCAGGTCACCCAGCAACGCCACGAAGCGGCCATGCTTGGCGGCCAGGTCACGCACCAGCTTGGCGCGAGCCTTGTGCTCGTCCGGGGTGCCGTGGGAGAAGTTCAGACGGGCAACGTCCAGGCCAGCCAGAATCAGCTGTTCGAGGACTTCCGGCGAGTTACTGGCCGGGCCAAGGGTGGCGACGATTTTGGTACGACGGACGGACATGCACGGACTCCTGAGTTCAAGCGCTGGGGAAGGCTACTATGCTCTTTGGTTGTAGTCATTGTTCGTTTGCACTACTTATCGATGATTCGCTTGTTTTCACTCTGCATGAACAGATGAACAACCTTGAAGATTTTCGATGAAGGGTCGATACACTGCACAAGACAGGAGAACCCCCATGCGAATCGTGATCATTGCTGCCCTGGCCGTCAGTGTTGTCGGCTGCACCCGTTGGTCGATGGACCATCATTTGAACAATGCGTACCGCGCCTACGGTGTGGGCGATTGCCAGCGGGTCACCCTTGAGTTGTCCCAGGTCGACCGTGAAAGCCGTTCCCGGCGCTACGTGCAACCGGAAGTCTCGATGTTGCGCGGGCAGTGCCTGGAGCGCGAGAAGCTGTTTGTCGATGCGGCGCAAACCTATCAGTTCATCATCAGCCAGTACCCGGCGAGCGAGTACGCATTCCGTGCCCGTGCCCGTTTGGATACCCTGCAGCAACTGGGGCATTACCCCGGCGCGAGCGTTGCCCAGCCGCGGCCGGCGTCGTTGTGATGATATTTGTCATGCCATAGCTGGCTCGTTGCCAGTCTTGGGCTAATCTTTGAATGTCAGTTTGTATAAGTTTCTATTCAAACGGATGGCGTTCCCGGATTTGGCAGCTGTAAAAGTGGCAACCCGTTTGCGGTTGTCGCACCGATATCCGGGGAGAGCGGGCCTTCAGGCTCGTTTCGAATCACTGGAGCGGCCACATATATGGCCATTGGATGGCGACCTCATCATGTTTACTCACCGACGGATCGAGCGGCATCAGTTACCTTGCTTCCTTCAAGTGTTCAATCGCCTGACGGACAAGCCAATCGGCTATCTGGGCAATGTTTCCGAGCAGGGCCTGATGTTGATCAGCCAGTTACCCATGATGGTCGATGTGGAGTTCGAGCTGCGCTTGAAGATCCCCGGGCCTGAGGGTGAGGTGCAGGCGGTAGACCTCACGGCCACCTGCCTGTGGTGTCATGAGGATATAAACCCCCAGCATTACGATTCCGGGTTCAGCATATCCCAGGCCCCTGCCGAATATGGGGAGGTGATCAGCGCGCTGCTGGATTACTTCAGCTTTGATCCGTTGCAGGCCTCTGCCTAGGTGCTGCATCCGGCGTTCATAGCGCGCCGGCTTTTTTCCAGCCCAGGTAGCGGGTCACCAGGGCGGCACCCAGGTCCGAAGGCAGTGTGTCCAGTACCGACAGCCCGTGGGCGTTCAAGCGGTCGTGGAGTTCGTCCCGGGTATTGAGATAGTTGATCGTGCCGCAGTAGGCCAGGGCTTCGGGCAGGGTTTGCACGGGAGCTTGGCGTAACTGGTCAAGGACCTCCTCCCGCAGGCTTGCGACCATTACCCGGTGCTGGCGGCTGATGCGCTTTACGGCGCTGAGTAACTCTTCATCTTCCTCATCCCGCAAATTGGTCACTACGATCACCAGCGAGCGACGTTTCTGCCGGGCCAGCAGTTGGCTGGCGGCCGCCTGGTAATCGGCCGTACGCCGGGACGTGTCCAGGTCATACACCGCATTCAGCAACAGGTTGAGCTGGCCACTGCCCTTGACCGGCGCCAGGTAGCGCGGCTGGTCGCAGGCAAAGGTGCACAGCCCTACGGCATCGCCCTGGCGCAAGGCTACATAACTGAGCAGCAGGCAGGCGTTGAGCGCGTGGTCGAAGTGCGACAGTTCGGCGTCCTGGCTGCGCATACGGCGGCCACAATCGAGCATGAACATGATCTGCTGGTCGCGCTCGTCCTGGTACTCCCTGGCAATGGGCGTGCGTTGCCGGGCGGTGGCTTTCCAGTCGATCTGGCGCAGGCTGTCACCTTCGCGAAACTCACGCAGCTGGTGAAACTCCAGGCCCAGCCCACGCCGTTGCCGCTGGCGTACGCCCAGCTGGTTGAGCCAGTTGTCCACCGCCAGCAACTGCGCACCATACAGGCGTGCGAAGTCCGGGTAGACCCGGGTGGCGTCGCTGACGTCGATCAGGCGCCGGGCCGACCATAGCCCCAGGGCGCTGGGCAGATGCACTTCACAGCGGGTAAAGCTGAAATGCCCGCGCCTTTGGGGCCTTAGCCGATAACCCAGTTCACTGTGCTCGCCGGGCCGCAGTTCGATGGACTGCGGCAGGTCCTCCACCGCCAGGCCGTCAGGCACATGATCGAATACCTGGACCGCCAACGGCTGGGGATAATCGTGCTCCAGGCTTACCCGCACTTCCCCCCAGCGCCCCAGTGCCAGGCTGCCGGGCATCTGCCGTCGCACGCGCGGGGACGGCCGGCGGCGCAGGCGGCTGGCATCCAGCAGGGCCAGCAGCAACAGGGCCAGCAGCAGGCCCCACGTCACTGAGTGCAGGGCGTCTGGCACCTTGACCTGTAGCGCCACCAGTGCGCCGAGCAGGATACTCAGGCCCAGCAGTACACCGAGCCAGGTCAACAGCAGGCGGGTTGGTCTCATGGGCGTCTCATTGGCGTGGCGCCGGGACTTGGTCCAGCAATTGCCGGAGCACCTGGTCGACTTCCAACCCGTCGATATCCAGCTCCGGGGCAATACGCACCCGATGGCGCAACACTGCCAGGGCGCAGCCCTTGATGTCGTCCGGGGTCACGAACTCGCCCCTGCGCAGCAAGGCCCGCGCCCGTGCACCGCGAACCAGGGCGATGGAGGCCCGGGGCCCGGCGCCGATGGTCAGGCCCGGCCAACTGCGCGTAGTGCGGGCCAGGCGCACGGCGTAGTCGAGCACCTGCTCATCCAGCGCCAACTCGCTGGCAATCTGTTGCAACAGCAGCACGTCTTCGGCTTGCAGCACCGTGCGCAGCGGCTGTACGTCGAGCATGTCGGCTCGGGACGAGCGGGTGACTTCGCGCACCATGTCCAGTTCCTGCTGTGCCTCGGGATAGTCCATGCGCACCTTGAGCATGAAACGGTCCAGTTCGGCTTCGGGCAACGGGTAAGTACCTTCCTGCTCGATGGGGTTCTGGGTGGCCAGTACCATGAACGGCTGGCCGATGGGCAGCGCCTCGCCTTCAAGGGTTACCTGGCGTTCCTGCATGGCTTCCAGCAACGCTGCCTGGGTTTTCGCCGGGGCACGGTTGATCTCGTCAGCCAACAGCAGGTTGGTGAACAACGGTCCCTTGCGCAGCTTGAACTGTTCGGTATGCAGGTCGTATACGGCATGGCCGGTCACGTCGCTGGGCATCAGGTCCGGGGTGAACTGGATGCGCGCGAACTCGCCTCCAAAACAGCGTGCCAGCGCGCGTACCAGCAAGGTCTTGCCCAGGCCGGGAACCCCTTCAAGCAACACATGGCCGCCCGCGATCAACGCCGTGAGCACGTCATCGATCACCGGGTCCTGACCGATAACCGCCTTGCGCAGTTCGACGCGCAAGGCCTGGGCCAGTTGGCTGGCGCGCTGAATCGGGTCAGTGGCGGGAAATTCGCTCATAGGGCATTCCTGAGGGTTTGCAGGCAGGCCACCTGGCGGCTGAAATCGGCGCTGGAGAGCCGTTTCGTCGCAGGTGGGCCAAGGGCCTGGCTGATAACAAGGGAGGGTTGGCGGGTCAGGCGTTCAAGCACCCGCAATTGTTCGGCTGTATCGAGGTGTTCGAACCCGGGATGACGGCGCCGAGCGGTGCGCTGGATGTCGCGCTGCAAGGCTTGCAGCAAGCTGTCTTGCCCGCTGCGGCGCAACAGGAAGTCGGCACTGGCGTTCAAGTGTTCCTGCAATTGCCGCCGTGCCTTGGGCGCCGGTTGCCGGATCGGACCCTGGCGCAGGCTGGCGTGCCAGAGGCCCAGGGCGATCAGTGCGGCAAGTGCCACCAGTGCCTGGGGGAAGTAGCGCAACAACAGGCTGAACAGGTCCTCGACATCAGTGTTGAATAGCAGTGTGACCTGGGTGCCCTGGCTCAGGTACCAGAGCAGCCACGCGTTATCGTGCAGGCCGATGCCCGGGTTTTTCCACAGGTCGCTGTCGGTGACCACGGTCACACGCCCTTGCCCGAGGTTGACCTGCATCAGGTGCGTCGACCGGGCGCTGTTGGCCGAGAATTGTGCCAGGTGCCTGGGGTCGGTGAGGTTGAAGTCGGTGTCGAAGCTGAAATAGGCCGGCGCTGTTTCGTTGTCCACATAGAGTTTGGTCAGGTCCGGCGTTTTCTTTTTACGCGCGGGTGCCGGAGCGTCGAATTCTTCACTGAAGGATTGGTGTATCTGCACACGATCCAGCAACAGGTCGCCACTTTCACCGGTGTCCTCATCCCACAGCGCTTCGGCTACCAGCAGCAGATGGCCGCCAGCCCGGGTCCACTGCAGCAATTGATCAACCTGGGGCGGGCTCATGTTGCTGCGCTCGCCCAGCAACAGCAGGCTGTTGCCCTTGGGCGAAAGGCTGGCCAGCCGTTCGAGGCTGTTGGCATGTTCCACCACCAGGCCCTGCTGGCGCAGAAAGTGTTCAGCCGCCAGGTAGGGGTTGGCCAGGGCTTCGGGTGAAGGGCCGCGATCGACCACTTCCTGATAAGGAATCGCCTTGTGCCAGGCATAAAAACCGCCTGCTGCCAGCAAGCCCGCGACCAGCAGCCCGACCCACAGCAACGGCCGGTTCATTGCGCCGCTCCCGAACCGAACAGGGTTCGCCAATCGCTGCATAGCTGTTGTTGCACCAAGGCAGGCGGCAGGCGATGGCCATAGGCAAGGTTTTGCCAGTAACGGGTCAGGTCACCGCTGAATGCCAGCAGCTGCGGTTGTTGCAGTTGGCGGATACGTTCCAGGACTTCACCTTCCGTGTCGGCACTTTTCAGCGGCAGGTTGAAGTCGTGCAGCAAGCGGCTGAGCAACCCACGGTAGAGCAGGCCGAGGGCTTCCCGGGGCTGTGTTGCCCACAGCTGTTCGGCGGCGCCTGCGATGTCTTCGGGCAAGGTGTCAGCCCCCAGTTCAAGGCCGAACAGCTGCGAAGGCACGGGTTTGGCAGCCTTGGGTTTGCGCGGGCTGCGGCGGCTGACAAAGGCATGCAGCCAGTCGCGGTAGCGCCAGATCACCAGTGCCAGGCCACCTGCCAGCAATCCCCAGAGCAGTACTTCAAGGCCCTTGGCGATGTGCTTGAACGAATCACTGTTGAGGTTTTTCAGCAATGCTTCCAGCCAGGCTGGCAGCTTGGCATCACCTGCCGCTTTGTTTTTGTCGGCTGCTTTATCCTCGCCGAAGCGGTAGCGAGTGAGCGTTTCCGGGTTCTTGAACGGTGGCTGCTCCAACAGCGTCTTGATCGAGTGACTGGCCGATTGTGTAGTCAGCGGCGTTTGGGGAACCGGTTCATCAGCCCATGCCGATGGGATCGGCGGAATCAGCGTCAGCCCGGCCACCAGCAACAGCAGCGACGCCACACCGCTCAGGCGCTGGCGCATTCGGCGGAACACCAGTTCCAGGTCCCAGGCTTCCAGCACCGTGCGGCGGTTCAGGTAAAGGCTGAAGCCACAGGCGACATAGATCGGCTCCCAGAACACCAGGATCAAGGCGTAGAACATGTTGGTCAGGTGCTCCAGCCAACGCCAGTCGTGGCCGGCGGTGAGCGCCAGTTGCTGCCAATCCCAGTCGCGTTCGACCTCTTGCGGCAGGAAGAAATAGAACACGGCCATCAACCCGAACCACAGGGCGATTTCCAGGTGCACCCCGATCAGGGTCAGCCAGCGCGCGGCGCCTGCGTTGCGCTGCTGCAACACCCCGAGACGTTGTTGGCGCGCCTGGCCTTGCAGCCCTTCGAGCTGGACCACCGGCATCTCGAAGCTACGGCTGAGGCTGAAGCGCCGCCAGGTCAGGCTGGCCAGCAGTTGGCCCTTGAGCAGCCGCGGCGATTGGCGCAGCGCTTGTTTCAGGCTGGGTGTTTCGCCGAACAGGGCCTTGGACAGGATATACAGTGGCAGGCGGTCGAATGCCGGTTTCAACCACCAGAACAGCAACAGCGCGGTGGTGGGGTGATTCCACAGGAGCACGCTGAACAGGGCGAAGACCGGCAAGGTCACGATGGCCCAACTGCTCATCAACAGCAGCCGGTGTTCCCGGGCCAGCAGGATGCCGAGGTCCATGGCCTCCCAGGAGGTACGCGGGCGGATCACGACGCTGGCATCACTCAGGCGCATGGCGATTCCGTCCGGCAAACAGCAGGTAGGCCGCCATCAGCAACCACAGGGCGGTGCCGACCAGGTACTTGACCCACGGCGCCACGGCATTGGTGGACGACCAGTACGCCTCGATAAACGCGGCGATCAGCAGGAACACCATCACACCACAAATCATTTGCACACTTTTGCGCGCGGCCAGGCGCAGGGATTCGCCTCTGGTGAGGGGCCCCGGTGCAATCAGCGCCCAGCCCAGTTGCAGGCCAGCCGCGCCAGCCAGGGCAATTGCGCTGAGCTCGAAGGCGCCATGGCCGATGACAAATGACCAGAACGTTTGCCCGTAGCCGATTTGCGTCAGGTGCCCGGCAACGGCGCCAATGATCAGGCCATTGAAGAACAGGAAAAATACGCTGCCCAGGCCGAACAGCAGCCCGGCGGCAAAGGTCTGGAAGGCGATACCGATGTTGTGCATCACGTAGTAGCCGAACATCATCCAGTCTTCGCTGGAAGCGCGTTCGGCTGCCCGGCCCAGGCGGCTGGCATCGGGGTTGTACATGGCCTGCATCTCGGCCACCTGCCGAGGGCTGACGATGCTGTAGATCAAGTCCGGAAACAGGTACACCAGCAAGGCAATGCCGAGCAGGCTGCCAAAGAACAGCAGGCCGGCAGCCAGCACAAATGGCCATTGCGCGCGAACCAGCCTGGGGAAATCGGCCAGCAGGAAGCTCAGCACGTTTGCCCCCATCCGGCTGCGATGACGATACAACTGTTGATGGCCGCGCAAGGCAAGCTGCTGCAACGGGTCCACCAGGTAGCTGCTGTAGCCGCGCTCCTGGGCCAGGGCCAGGTGCTGGCACAACTGCCGGTATTGATGAGGGAAGTCGACGAAGTCGGCGCCTTTGGCTTTGCCTTTCTCCAACTGCGTCAATTGCTCGGCAAAGGCTTGCCATTGTGGCTGATGGCGGCTTTCGAAAAGACTCTGTTTCATGCTGGCCCCAACAATCCGCGGGCCACACCGTTGAGTTCTGCCACGGCGCGGGCAGGGGAGACCTGCAGGGGCGTGGCCAGGATAGCGGCCAGTTCGTTGACCCGTTCGGCCGACAGTTCGCCCTGGCGTTCGGCGAAGCTGAGAATCGCCCGTTGTTCGTTCAGCTCAAGGGCGAACGGCAGGCGCAGCGCCGGGGCCTGGGGCACTTGCGGGCGGGAAAGCGGTTGTTCGCGGTAGATCACCAGGGTCCCGGCCGCCAGGTCGCCCAGGCGCTTGAAGTTGGGGTGTTGCAGGCAACTGATGGCGCCGAGGAAATAGCCGAAGGGCAGCATGTCGACAAAGCGCAGCAGGTTACGGATCAGCGAGGCGGACCAGCCGATGGGCGTGCCATCGTCCTGTACCACCCGCAGGCCCATGACCTGTTTGCCGGGCGAGCAGCCCTGGTTGAGCACTTCGAAAAGCACCATGTACCACCAACTGACGAGGAACAGCAGCAGCGAACCCAGGCCAATGCCCAGGTTGCCGAGAAAGGCCAATGCGATAAACAGGATGCCGAGAATCAGGCCGCGCAAACCCAGGTCGAAGGCAAAGGCCAGTGAGCGTACCAGCAGGCCGGCCGGGCGCAGGGGCAGGTCGATACCCTCCGGGGTCTCGATCTGGTAGCGGGTATCCAGTGGCGCAGGTGGCATCGCGGTCCTTGGCAGTGCGGCGCTGGCGCCTGGGCGGCAGCGGCGGGGTTGGAAAGACCGATGCTAGCAGTGTCGACGGTGGAAGCAACCACTCAACGATTTACTGAATATTTGTACAGGGAACACAGCGCTGGCCCCCGATGCCTGCAAGCGCCTAGACTTTGCCGGTCTTCAGCACAGGAATAGCCCGTGACCACCATTTTCTGGTACGACTATGAAACCACCGGCATCAATCCGCGTACCGACCGCCCGCTGCAGGTAGCCGGTATTCGCACCGACCTCGAGCTTAACGAGGTCGGGCCGCCGGTCAATCTCTACTGCCACCCCAGCGACGATATCCTGCCGCATCCGGCAGCGTGCGCGATCACTGGCATCACTCCCGGCGTGCTGGCGGAAAAAGGCCTGGCCGAAGCCGACTTCATGACCCGGGTGCACGCCGAGCTGGCCACCCCGGGCACTTGCGGGGCCGGCTACAACACCTTGCGTTTTGACGATGAGATGACGCGCTACAGCTTGTACCGCAATTTCTTCGATCCCTATGCCCGGGAATGGCAAGGCGGCAACAGCCGCTGGGACCTGATCGACGTGGTGCGCACTGCCTACGCCCTGCGCCCTGACGGGATCGTCTGGCCGGAACAGGACGGGCGCGTCACCCTCAAGCTTGAGCGGTTGACGGCCGCCAACGGCATCGACCACGGCCAAGCCCACGACGCCTTGTCCGATGTGCGCGCCACCATCGCCCTGGCCCGGTTGATCCGCGAGAAGCAACCCAAGCTCTATGACTGGCTGTTTCAACTGCGTAGCAAACAACGGGTCATGGACCAGGTGCGGTTGTTGCAGCCGATGGTGCATATTTCCGGTCGTTTTTCTGCCGAGCGTCATTACCTGGGGGTGGTGCTGCCGCTGGCGTGGCACCCGCGCAATCGCAATGCATTGATCGTCTGCGACCTGGGGCTCGATCCGCAAGGGCTGTTGGACGAGGACGCCGATACCTTGCGCCGGCGCTTATATACTCGCCGCGACGAGCTGGCCGAAGGTGAGTTGCCGGTACCGCTCAAGTTGCTGCACATCAATCGTTGCCCGGTGGTCGCACCGTTGAGCGTGCTTCGGCCGCAAGACCGCGAGCGTTTGCAGCTGGATATGGATGAGTGTGATGCGCGGGCCCTGCGGCTAAGCGACGCACAGGAACTATGGCGCGATAAACTGGCGGCGATTTACGCCGAGGAAGATTTTGCGCCAAGCGCCGATCCCGAGCAGCAGCTATACGATGGTTTTATCGGGGATCGTGATCGACGTTTATGTGAGCAAGTGAGAGTCGCCGAGCCGGCGCAACTAGCGCGCCAGCAATGGCCTTTCGATGATGAACGTTTGCCTGAATTATTATTTCGCTATCGTGCACGCAACTTTCCAGACACCTTGAATAGTGAAGAGCAACAACGCTGGAGAGTTTTCTGTCAGCAACGTTTGTCAGACCCTCAATGGGGCGCGCCAAACACCCTTGAGGGTTTTAAGCAGGCGTGTCTTGAGTTGGCTGTTAGTGCCACACCGTTTCAGCGCCAGGTGCTTGATGAATGGCAGGAGTATGTTGATGCCTTAGCGACTCGAATGAGTCTGTAATCAGCTTCCCGGTAAAATACGGACAATAAAAAACGCCAGCAAGCTGGCGTTTTTTATTGCGTTGCGTATCACGCAGCGTCCTGGCGAGGCTTAGCCCAGCAGGGTAGCCCAGCCTTCAACCACGTCGCCGCCCCACTTGGCTTTCCACTCTTTCAGAGTCTTGTGGTTGCCACCTTTGGTTTCAATCACTTCGCCGTTGTGCGGGTTTTTGTATTGTTTAACCTTGCGTGCACGCTTGGTGCCGGTAGTTTTTACGGCGCCACGTGGAGCCTTAACTTTCGAATCCGGATCCAGCAGCGCGATGATGTCACGCAGGGATTTGGAGTATTCGCCCATCAGGGTGCGCAATTTGCCTTCGAATTCCAGCTCGGTTTGCAGTTTGTCGTCTTGGGACAGGTTCTTCAAACGGGCTTGCAGCTCTTTGATAGCTTCTTCGGTGGCGCGATATTCGTTGATCAGGGACATGGGGACTACCTTATGCAGGGCGCTGGGTGAAAGGGGATAGTGGCTCAATAATAGTCAGACAGTTTGCCCAAGTAAACATTTAAGGCCGCATTTATGTAATTTACTTTGGTTGTTTGTGGCAAAAGCGTGGAATTGAGTTAATTAGTAAGGGGGATGGCCTAAAGATACTCTGGTTAAGTCTTGGCTTACTGCCGGAGTCCACGCGTTTGCACACATAGTGGGGAAAAACCCTACGCTATTAAGGGGCAGGGTTGACGCAGCCGATCAGAATAAGCGTTGAGGAATACTGCAGTTTTTCTGCGCAATCGCTAGAATGGCGGCCTTTGCGAAGTTCTGGAGTTTCCCCCTAATGCGCACTTTTCGGCTGGTGATTGCTTGCCCGGACCGGGTTGGCATCGTTGCCAAGGTCAGTAACTTTCTGGCTTCCCACAACGGCTGGATCACCGAAGCGAGCCATCACTCGGACAATCTCAGCGGCTGGTTTTTCATGCGTCACGAAATTCGTGCCGATACGCTGCCCTTTGGTCTAGAGGCATTTCGCGAGGCATTTGCGCCGATCGCTGAAGAGTTCTCGATGACCTGGCGCATCACCGACACGGAACAGAAAAAACGCGTGGTCCTGATGGCCAGTCGTGAGTCCCACTGCCTGGCAGACCTGCTGCACCGCTGGCACAGCGATGAACTGGACTGCGAAATCTCCTGCGTGATTTCCAACCATGACGACCTGCGCAGCATGGTCGAGTGGCATGGCATTCCGTACTACCACGTCCCGGTCAACCCGCAGGACAAGGAGCCGGCCTTTGCCGAGGTCTCGCGCCTGGTCAAGCAGCACGATGCGGACGTCGTGGTACTGGCGCGCTACATGCAGATTCTGCCGCCGGAGTTGTGCAGTGAATACGCTGGCAAGGTGATCAATATTCACCACAGTTTCCTGCCATCGTTTGTGGGTGCCAAGCCGTATCACCAGGCATCCCTGCGTGGCGTGAAGCTGATCGGTGCAACGTGCCACTACGTCACCGAAGAGTTGGACGCCGGTCCCATCATCGAGCAGGACGTGGTGCGTGTCAGCCATAGCGACAGCATCGAAGACATGGTCCGTTTTGGCCGTGACGTCGAGAAGATGGTGCTGGCTCGCGGCCTGCGCTATCACCTGGAAGACCGGGTACTGGTGCACGGCAACAAGACTGTCGTGTTCTGATTGAAGTGTTTTGATTGAAGAATGAAGGGCCTGGGCGTTAAATCGCTACAGGCCCTTTTTTTGAGCGCGGGTGAGGACTGGAGCATGAGCGATCCACTGGACAAGGCGACTTCCAAAGCCCCCGCGACGCTGGGAGAGGGTTGTTTGAGTCGATATGACCCGGATGACCTGAGCAGTGAGGACGGCACCGAGTTTCCAGGCGCCGCCGAGTTGTGGGAACAATTGCAGGACACATCCGAATTGCCTGAAGAAAAGGCGTCAGCGGCTGTGCAAGGCAGCCGCTGACCCGGCGGGATCAAATCCGGAAACTACCCACCAGTTGTTTCAAGCGCGCCGCTTGCTGTTCCAGGTCGGAACAGGCCCGCAAGGTTGATTGCAGGTTTTCCACACCTTCCTGATTGAGGGTGTTGATCTCGGTGATGTCCATGTTGATTGACTCCACCACCGAGGTCTGTTCCTCGGTAGCGGTGGCTACCGACTGGTTCATCCCGTCAATTTCGCCGATACGCTGGGTCACGCTGTTCAGACGCTCGCCCGCCAGGTTGGCGATTTCCACACTGTCCTGGCTGTGCCGCTGGCTTTCGCTCATGGTGCTGACCGAATCTCGGGCGCCGACTTGCAGCTCCTCGATCATCTTCTGCACCTGCTGCGCCGACTCCTGGGTGCGGTGCGCCAGGTTGCGCACTTCATCGGCCACCACCGCAAAGCCGCGTCCGGCTTCCCCGGCCCGTGCGGCTTCAATCGCCGCGTTGAGGGCCAGCAGGTTGGTTTGCTGGGAAATGCTGGTGATCACTTCCAGAATCTGCCCGATGTTCACTGTCTTGCTGTTAAGCGCTTCGATATTGGTGCTGGAGGCGCTGATCATCTGCGACAACTGGTTCATCGCCTTGATATTGCGTTCCACCACTTGCTGACCGTCTTCGGCCAAGTGCCGGGCGTCGCTGGCCTGGTTGGAGGCCTGTGCGGCGTTGCGGGCGATTTCCTGGGCGGCAGCCCCCAGCTCGTTGATCGCGGCCGCGACGCTGTTGGTCCGGTTGGCCTGCTCGTCGGAATTGACCATCGAGGAATTGGAGGCGCTGACCACCCGCAGGGCCACTTCATTGACCTGCTCGGTGGCCGAGGAAACTTCGCGAATCGAGGTGTGAATCCGCTCCACGAAACGATTGAAAGCGCTGCCAAGCACGCCGAATTCGTCGTGGTTCTGGATGGTCAGGCGGCGGGTCAGGTCGCCTTCACCGTCGGCGATGTCTTCCATCGCGCGGGTCATGACGTGCAGTGGCTGCAGGAGGATGCGAATCAGCATGCCCAGCAGGGCGATGATGATGACCACGGCGATGATCGTGGCGATGATCGCCGAGGTGCGGAACTCACTGAGCATGGCGAAGGATTTGTCTTTATCCACCGACAGGCCGAGGTACCAGTTCACCGAGGGCAGGCCCTTGATCGGGGTAAAGGTGACGATACGTGTCTTGCCGTTTACCTCGACTTCACTGAAGTCGCTGCTGATTCGGGGGGTGTTGTTCGGATAGACGTCGGCCAGGGTTTTCATCACCAGGCCCTTGTCCGGGTGTACCAGCACTTTGCCATCGGCACTGACCAGGAAGGCATAACCCATGCCGCCGAAGTTCAGGGCACCGATGTTGTCTACCAGGGTTTGCAGGCTCAGGTCGCCGCCCACCACGCCGACACTCTGGCCGGCCTTGCTGCTGGGGGTGGCGATGGAGATGATCAACTGGCCGGTGGCCGCGTCAATGTAGGGTTCGGTCAGGGTTGAGCCGTTGCTGCCCTGCGCGCCCTTGTACCAGGGGCGTACCCGTGGGTCGAAGCCGTCGGGCATCTTGGTATCGGGGCGGATGACGAATCCGCCATTGCTGTCGCCAAGGTACGTGGCCATGAACGAGGACGTCAGGGCCTTCTGTTCCAGAAGGCTGGCGACGCTGGTTGAATCCGGGTTGATGGCGATGTTCTGTGCGGCGCTTTCTATCAGCACTATGCGCCCGGTAAGCCAGGTCTGGATGTTGCTGGCAGTGACATCGCCCATTTCATGCAGGTAGTTGTTCAGGTCGTCGCGAATCGCATTACGCTGCAAGTAGTCGTTGTAGAGGGTAAACAACGCAAAGGCGGCAATGACGACAAGAGCGGCGGCAAGCAGGATTTTATGGCTGAAACGCAGATTTTTATTCATGGCTTGTGGGGTCCGCTATGGTCTTAATATCCGATGCACGTCCTTCTGGGGCGCGCGGAATGGCTGCGTCAAAAAAAGTGTGATATTTCCATCTGCTCCTGCAGGAATTATCCGGCCTGTTTTTCCAAGACTTTTTGGGTCTCTCGCTTTATCTGTATCGACCATTCAGCGCCAAAGATTAACCATGGGTGACAAAATGCCTGACTCCTCGCAACTCATTATTGGTGCAGATCTTCAGGGCCAGCCGATTGCCCAGTCGATGCGCCTGGCCAACCGCCACGGCCTGATCGCAGGCGCCACCGGCACCGGCAAGACCGTGACCTTGCAGCGCCTGGCGGAAGCTTTCAGCGACGCCGGGGTCGCGGTATTTGCCGCCGATATCAAGGGTGACCTGTGTGGCCTGGGCGCTGCGGCCAACCCTCAGGGCAAGGTCGCCGAGCGCATAGCCGGCATGCCTTTCCTTAATTACACGCCCAAGGCGTATCCGGTGACGTTGTGGGATATCCACGGCCAGTCCGGTCATCCGTTGCGCACCACCATGAGTGAAATGGGCCCGCTGTTGCTCGGCAGCCTGTTGGAGCTCACCGACAGCCAGCAATCGGCCCTCTACGCAGCCTTCAAGGTGGCCGATCGTGAAGGCCTGTTACTGCTGGACCTCAAGGATCTCAAGGCGCTGCTGAACCATTTGCGCTATCACCCGGAGTTGCTCGGGGAAGACGCGGCCCTGATGACCACCGGTTCCAGCCAGGCGCTGTTGCGGCGCCTGGCGGTGCTGGAGCAGCAGGGTGCCGAAGCGTTGTTCGGCGAGCCGGCGCTGCAACTCGAAGACATCCTGCAACCGGCCAGTGACGGCCGCGGGCGTATTCATCTATTGGACGCCAGCCGGCTGGTGCATGAGGCGCCGAAGGTCTACGCGACCTTCCTGCTTTGGCTGTTGGCCGAACTGTTCGAGCAACTGCCGGAACGTGGCGATGCCGACAAGCCGCTGCTGGCGCTGTTTTTCGACGAGGCGCATCTGTTGTTTGCCGACACCCCCAAGGCCCTGCAGGATCGCCTGGAGCAAGTGGTGCGGCTAATTCGCTCGAAAGGCGTCGGTGTGTATTTCGTCACCCAGTCTCCCGGGGACTTGCCGGACACCGTGCTGGCGCAACTCGGCTTGCGCATCCAGCACGGGCTGCGGGCGTTCACCACCAAGGAGCAGAAGTCCCTGCGGGCGGTGGCCGATGGCTTCCGGCCCAATCCGGCATTTGATGCGCTGGCGGTGCTGACCGAGTTGGGTACAGGTGAGGCATTGGTGGGAACCTTGCAGGAAAAGGGGACGCCTGAAGTAGTCCAACGCGTACTGGTAGCACCGCCGCAATCGCGGATCGGGCCACTGAGCGAAGCTGAGCGGGCAGCACTGATTGCCAGTTCGCCATTGCAGGGGCGCTATGACAAGCCGATTGATCGTGAGTCGGCGTACGAAGTGTTGATGGCGCGCAAGGACTTGGGCCCGCAAGAGGATTCGACGCCCGCCGCTGAAGAGCCAAGCTTTACCGACAAGGCCGGTGCGTTCCTCGGTACTACGGCAGGCAAGGCACTGAAATCGGCGATGCAACAGGCGGCCAATCAGATGGGCCGGCAGTTGGTGCGCGGGTTACTGGGGTCTTTGTTAGGCGGCAGCAAACGTAAATAACGATGGGATCAAATGTGGGAGCGGGCTTGCTCGCGAAAGCGGTGGATCAGTCAATATATCCAGTGACTGACACGCCACCTTCGCGAGCAAGCCCGCTCCCACACTTGGTTCTACGCCGGTCTCAGGTTTTGGGTTTGGCGTGAGCGGCCAGCCGCTCCAGCGCAGCGCGTAAGTTCGGATCGGTAATCCCGTCTGCCGTGGCCTGAATGGTTTCGGCGGCGATTTCCGACAAATCCATCGTGTGCCCCACCGCACCTTGCGGCACGGTCGGCGGTTGCACCTTGAACTGGATGCGCGTCAGGCTGGCGAATTCGTCGAAGGCCATCAATTGGCGCTGCAAACGTTTCTGCTGGTAGCGCAGGCGCGTCGCCCAATGGCCGTCGGTGACGATCAGCAGCAGATTGCCTTCGCGCCACGAGGCCACATGGCAGTGTTCGCGGGCGGCGGGTTGCAGTTGGCTTTCTACCAGGCGTTGCAGATGACCAAGGCGTTGCGCATGGCCGAAGATGGCTTTTAAAGGCTTGGCTTCGCGAAGCAACACGGCGGGAGCTCGGGCCGTAAGAGGGCGAAATGCCATGACTAGACACCTTAAGTAACAGAGAGGCCATGGTAGCAGAAAGCGTCTGCGACACCGCCGCCATTGCATTACCGGCAGTTTATCCATTAAATCAACGAGTAACTTATTACCCGAATGGGTTGAAGTTCAGCAAAAAGCCCTTATTTTAAACAAGCCCTCCAAGAGCGCCGTGCCAGCATCGTGGAATAACGCCACTTTCCTCACCCACGTTTCCGGGTAGAATGCTCGTTCGCATGCGGCCGTGAGGGCTGCTCGGGCGACTCACGGGGCGCCCTCCATCCCTATGTGTGGAAGAACCTGCCGATATGTTTGCGCCTTTGTTAAAGAAACTTTTTGGAAGCAAGAATGAGCGCGAAGTCAAACGCATGCTCAAGACGGTGCAGCTGGTCAATGCCTTCGAAGAGCAGATGGTTGCCCTTTCGGACGAGCAATTGCGCGCCAAGACCGAAGAGTTCAAGGCCCGCATAGCCAAAGGTGAAACCCTCGACAAGCTGCTTCCCGAAGCCTTTGCGGTCGCCCGCGAAGCCGGTAAGCGTGTCATGGGCATGCGCCACTTCGACGTCCAGTTGATCGGCGGCATGACCTTGCATGAAGGCATGATTGCCGAAATGCGTACCGGTGAAGGCAAGACCCTGGTAGCTACCCTGGGCGTTTACCTCAACGCATTGTCCGGCAAGGGCGTGCACGTTGTGACGGTGAACGACTACCTGGCCCGCCGGGATGCCAACTGGATGCGTCCGCTGTACGAATTCCTCGGCCTGACGGTCGGCGTTGTCACGCCGTTCCAGCCGCCGGAAGAGAAGCGCGCCGCCTACGCTGCCGACATCACCTACGGTACCAACAACGAATTCGGTTTCGACTACCTGCGCGACAACATGGCGTTCAGCATGGAAGAAAAATTCCAGCGCGAACTCAATTTTGCCGTGATCGACGAAGTCGACTCCATCCTGATCGACGAAGCCCGTACCCCGCTGATCATCTCCGGTCAGGCCGAGGACAGCTCGCGCCTGTACACCGAGATCAACAAGCTGATCCCGCGCCTTGAGCAACACATCGAGGAAGTGGAAGGCGTGGTGACCAAAGAAGGTCACTTCACCATCGACGAGAAGACCCGCCAGGTCGAACTCAACGAAGCCGGTCACCAGTTCGTCGAAGACATGCTGACCCAGATCGGCCTGCTGGCCGAAGGCGAGAGCCTGTACTCGGCGCACAACCTGGGCCTGTTGACCCACGTGTATGCCGGTCTGCGTGCCCACAAGCTGTTCCATCGCAACGTTGAATACATCGTGCAGGACGGCCAGGTCGTACTGGTCGACGAACACACCGGTCGTACCATGCCGGGTCGCCGTTTGTCGGAAGGCCTGCACCAGGCGATCGAAGCCAAGGAAGCCCTGAACATCCAGGCTGAAAGCCAGACCCTGGCCTCGACCACCTTCCAGAACTACTTCCGTCTGTACAACAAACTGTCCGGCATGACCGGTACAGCCGACACCGAAGCGTTCGAATTCCACCAGATCTACGGTCTGTCGGTGATGGTTATCCCGCCGAACAAGCCGCTGGCGCGTAAAGACTTCAACGACCTGGTGTTCCTGACCGCCGACGAGAAATACGCTGCAATCGTCGCCGACATCAAGGAATGCATGGCCCAGGGCCGTCCAGTGCTGGTGGGTACTGCCACCATCGAAACTTCCGAGCACATGTCCAGCTTGCTGGCCAAGGAAGGCATCGAGCACAAGGTCCTCAACGCCAAGTTCCACGAAAAAGAAGCCGAGATCATTGCCCAGGCCGGTCGCCCGGGCGCACTGACCATCGCCACCAACATGGCCGGTCGTGGTACCGACATCCTGTTGGGCGGTAACTGGGAAGTGGAAGTTGCGTCCCTGGACAACCCGACCCCTGAGCAGATCGCGCAGATCAAGGCCGACTGGCAGAAGCGTCACCAGCAAGTGCTGGAGTCCGGCGGCTTGCAGGTGATCGCGTCCGAGCGTCACGAATCGCGCCGTATCGACAACCAGCTGCGTGGTCGTGCCGGTCGTCAGGGTGACGCCGGTTCCAGCCGTTTCTACCTGTCCCTGGAAGACAGCCTGATGCGCATCTTCGCCTCGGATCGGGTGAAGAACTTCATGAAAGCCCTGGGCATGCAGTCCGGTGAAGCGATTGAACACCGCATGGTGACCAACGCCATCGAGAAAGCCCAGCGCAAGGTAGAAGGCCGTAACTTCGACATTCGTAAGCAACTGCTTGAGTTCGATGACGTCAACAACGAACAGCGTAAAGTGATTTATCACATGCGTAACAGTTTGTTGGCTGCCACCAACATCGGCGAGACCATTGCCGATTTCCGCCAGGACGTGCTCAACGCCACCGTCAGCGCCCATATCCCGCCACAGTCCCTGCCTGAGCAGTGGGATGTTGCCGGCCTGGAAGCTGCGTTGAAGAGCGACTTCGGTGTCGACTTGCCGGTCCAGCAATGGCTCGACGAAGACGACCACCTGTACGAAGAAACCCTGCGCGAGAAGCTCATGACCGAGCTGCTGGCCGCGTACAACGAGAAAGAAGAGCAGGCGAGTGCCGAAGCACTGCGCACCTTCGAGAAGCAAATCGTACTGCGTGTGCTGGACGACCTGTGGAAAGACCACCTGTCGACCATGGACCACCTGCGTCACGGCATCCACTTGCGTGGCTACGCCCAGAAGAACCCGAAGCAGGAGTACAAGCGCGAGTCGTTCACGCTGTTCTCCGAACTGCTGGATTCGATCAAGCGCGATTCGATTCGTGTGCTGTCCCACGTTCAGGTGCGTCGCGAAGACCCGATCGAGGAAGAAGCCCGCCTGCGTCAGGAAGCCGAGGCACTGGCTGCGCGTATGCAGTTCCAGCACGACGAAGCGCCTGGTCTTGAGGCTCCGGAAGTATTGGGCGAAGAGGTCGATGTTGCCCTGGCCCAGGCCCCGGTGCGCAACGAACAGAAGCTGGGCCGCAACGAACTGTGCTGGTGCGGTTCGGGCAAGAAGTTCAAACACTGCCACGGCGAAATCAACTAAGATTTTCGCCTGACGCTGCAACACCCCCGCGCCGCGACCGGCATCAGCCGTCGCGGCGTTTTGCCATTTCGTCACCGTCGATAGCGACGGGGTACACACCCAATATTTTTAGGAGCGCATTCATGGCTGTTGGTCTTGGTCCTTTGCCCACGTTGCACCCGGTTGCCGGTTTTGAACTCGGTATCGCTTCGGCGGGCATCAAGCGCCCGGGGCGCAAGGATGTGGTGGTGATGCGCTGTGCCGAAGGCTCGACCGTCGCGGGTGTGTTCACCCTGAACGCGTTTTGCGCCGCTCCCGTGATTCTGGCCAGGCAGCGTGTCGAAGGCCCGGTGCGTTACCTGTTGACCAACACCGGCAATGCCAACGCCGGGACCGGCGAGCCTGGCCTGGCCGCAGCTGCCCGCACCTGCGCCAAGCTGGCGGAGCTGACCGGCGTAGACGCCAGCCAGGTGCTGCCGTACTCCACCGGTGTGATCGGTGAGCCGCTGCCGGTAGAGAAAATCGAAGGCGCGCTGCAAGCAGCGCTGGATGACCTGTCGGTGGATAACTGGGCGGCTGCGGCTACCGGGATCATGACCACCGATACTCTGCCAAAAGGCGCCAGCCGTCAGTTTGTGCACGAAGGCGTGACCGTTACCGTCACGGGCATCAGCAAAGGCGCCGGCATGATTCGCCCGAACATGGCGACCATGCTGGGCTATATCGCCACCGACGCCAAAGTCTCCCGTGACGTGCTGCAAAACCTGATGCTCGACGGCGCCAACAAGTCCTTCAACCGCATCACCATCGACGGCGACACCTCGACCAACGATTGCTGCATGTTGATCGCCACCGGCCAGGCTGACCTGCCGGAAATCACCTCGTCCAACGGCGCGTATTTCGCAGCGTTGAAGCAGGCGGTGTTCGAAGTGTGCATGGACGTGGCCCAGGCCATCGTGCGCGACGGCGAAGGCGCCACCAAGTTTGTGACGGTTGAAGTCAACGGCGGCGGTAACCACCAGGAATGCCTGGATGTCGGTTACACCGTGGCTCACTCGCCGCTGATCAAGACCGCGCTGTTTGCCTCCGACCCGAACTGGGGCCGTATCCTGGCCGCTGTGGGCCGTGCCGGCGTGCCGAACCTGGACGTGAGCAAGATCGACGTGTTCCTCGGCGAAGTGTGCATCGCCAGCCGTGGCGCCCGGGCCGAGACGTACACCGAAGCCCAGGGTTCGGCGGTGATGCAGCAGGAAGAAATCACCATCCGTATCGAATTGGGTCGCGGTGAGTGCAGCGAAACCATCTGGACCACTGACCTGTCCCACGAGTACGTGAAGATCAACGCGGAATACCGCACCTGATACCAGGCAGGTCTTCAAACCGATTCAGAGGAAATAGTGCGGTGAAACGAGTTCATGTAGCAGCAGCGGTCATCCGGGGTGTCGACGGCAGGATTCTGCTGGCGCGCCGCGCCGATACCCAGCATCAGGGCGGCCTCTGGGAGTTTCCCGGTGGCAAGGTGGAGGCCGATGAGTCGGTCGCAACCGCGCTGTCCCGTGAATTGCAGGAGGAGCTGGGCATCCAGGTCACGGCGGCTCGCCCGTTGATCAAGGTGCAGCATGATTACCCGGACAAACAGGTGTTGCTGGATGTCTGGGAAGTCTCGGCCTTTACCGGCGAGCCCCACGGTGCCGAAGGCCAACCCCTTGAGTGGGTGGCCCAGCGGGACCTGCCGAACTATGAGTTTCCGGCAGCCAATGCGCCGATCGTTGCGGCGGCGCGTTTACCGGCTGACTACTTGATCACTCCGGGCGAGCTGGAGACACCCGTCCTGCTGCGCGGTATTCAAAAAGCCATCGCTGGTGGCATCAAACTGGTTCAGCTGCGTGCCCCCAACGGTTACGACCCCAAGTACCGTGACCTGGCGGTGGACGCCGTGGGCCTGTGTGCGGGCAAGGCGCAACTGATGCTCAAGGGGCCGTTTGAATGGCTGGGGGATTTTCCCGCGGCCGGCTGGCATATGACCTCGGCGCAACTGCGCAAGTACGCCAGCAAGGGACGTCCTTTGCCGAAGGATCGCTGGTTGGCGGCGTCTTGCCACAATGCTGAGGAATTAGCCTTGGCGGAGTTGATGGACGTGGATTTCGTCACCTTGTCGCCGGTGCAGCCGACCCAGACTCATCCTGATGCCGAGCCGTTGGGCTGGGAGCAGGCACAGCAGTTGATCAGTGGGTTCAGCAAACCGGTGTTCTTGCTCGGTGGGGTGGGTCCTGCTGAGCGGGAAAAGGCCTGGGAGGCTGGTGCTCAAGGTGTGGCGGGGATTCGGGCGTTCTGGCCTGAGGTTTAGGCATAACCCTGGCGAGTGGCCAGGGGAGCTGTTGTGGCGAGGGAGCTTGCTCCCGCTGGAGTGCGCAGCGCTCCCAATATTTTGGGTCTGCTACGCAGCCCAGCGGGAGCAAGCTCCCTCGCCACAGGTTGCAATCGGTCAGTAAGCGTCAGTGCGGCTTTGCCGCCGCCTGCCACAAGATCTCTGCAACGCCCTGGCGCTTGGCAATCACCCTGGCTGCCACAAAGAGCAAGTCCGACAGCCGGTTGATGTACGCCAACCCGACGCCTTCCAGCGGTTCCTCTGCATTCAGGTGCTGACACCGGCGCTCCGCACTGCGAGCCAGGCTTCGGCATACATGGGCCTGGGCAATCAACGCCGAACCACCCGGCAGAATGAAGTTCTCCAGCGGCCCGACCTCTTCATTCCAGCGATCGATCGCCGCCTCAAGGCGGTCGACTTCCGCCGCGTTCAGCGCCTTGTACACCGGCATCGCCAATTCGCCGCCCAGGTCAAACAGACGATGCTGGCAAGGTGTCAGCACCTCGATCACATCCTTCAACGCTGGATGCTGCCCGCTTTGTTCCTCCAATCCCGCCAGCAACAAACCCAACTGGCTGTTCAGCGCATCCACCTCGCCAATCGCCTCCACCCGTGGATGGTCCTTGGGCACGCGGCGGCCGTCGCCCAGGCCGGTTTCGCCCTTGTCGCCGGTACGGGTGTAAATTTTCGACAGGCGAAAGCCCATGGTTAGCGCTCCAGTTGAGTGAGTTCGTTGGGTGGCAATTGGCTGCCCGCCAGGGGCAGGCGCAAGGTGAAGCAGGTACCCTGGCCAAGGGTCGAATGCACTTCCATCTGCCCCTTGTGATTGTTGGTGATGATGAAATACGAAACCGACAACCCAAGCCCGGTGCCCTGGCCGATTTCCTTGGTGGTGAAGAACGGCTCAAACGTGCGTTTGCGCACGTTCTCGCTCATGCCGATGCCGTTGTCTTCCACCTGGATTTCTGCCCACGGCGGGTTGAGCCGGGTGCGCAGGATGATCCGGCCGGGCTCGCTGCCGTCTTCGCGCTGATGAATCGCCTGGGCGGCGTTTTTCAGCAGGTTGAGCAGTACTTGCTCCAGTTCGTTGGCGGTGCCGGGGACCGGGCCCAGTTGCGGGTCGAACTGGCGGATGATCGCCTGGCCCTTGAAGTCGAAGCCGACGGTGAGGTCGAAGTCGTTGCCGGCAATTTCCACGGCCTGGTCGATCAAGGCCGGCAAGTCGCACGGCGCCATCTGCCGGTTGCTGCGGCGGCTGAAGCTGAGCATGTGGGTGACGATTTTCGCCGCCCGGGCGCCAGCCTGCTGGATGCCGTCGAGCAACTGTGGCACTTCGCGGCTTTGCAGGTAGCGGTTGACCGAGTCCAGGTCGATGCCCGCCTGTTCGGCGTGCTCGAGGTTTTTCGGCAGTTCGTTGGACAACCGGCGGCGAATGTTCTGCACGTTATGCAGGATCGCTCCCAGCGGGTTGTTGATTTCGTGCGCCATGCCGGCGGCCAGGCCACCGACCGAGAGCATTTTCTCTGACTGCACCATCATTTCTTCCAGGGACAGGCGCTGGGTGATGTCGTCGATCCGGATCACCACGCCGCGCCCGGCACCGCCCATCAACGGGTAGAAGGTCAGGGCGTAGTGCTTGGGTTCGTCATCCTTGACCCAGGTAACGCGCTCGATCCGCTCTACGGTGTGTTGCTCTACCGTGGCCTTGATCTGCGGCAGGAACGGCTTGAGCGGCTGGAAGGCGAGGAAGATCGGCTGGTTCAGCGCCTCGTCCAGGCGGGTCCCGGAAAGTGCGCTGGCTTCCTGGTTCCACTGGGTGACGTAGAGTTGTTCGTCGAGGGCGATCAGCGCCGAGGGCATCGAGTCGATGATGCTGTTGAGGTAGTTCTGGAAGCCGGTGAGCTTTTTCTCGATCTTGCTGCGCACCTGGACTTCCAGTTCCAGCTTGCGGTTGGTGTGGCGGGTTTCTTCCGCCAGGCCCTGGGCTTGATCGTAGGCGGCCTGGGAATCGTCTCGCGCGCGCTTGAGTTGCTGCTCACGGGCTTCAATGCGCGAAAGCATGGTGTTGAAAGCTTCGGCGAGGCTGCCGATTTCATCATGATTGCCGCGCCCGGCGCGCAGGGCGTAGTTCTCTTCCCGGGTGACCTGGCGCGACAATTCTTCCAGTTCATGGATCGGCCGGGTAATCAGGCGCTTGATCTGCCGGGCGATCACCAGCCACAGCAACACGCTGAAGATCAGGATACCCAGGCTGGCGGTGAAGGTCCCGGTATAGAAAGCCACCGGCAGTTCGCTGCTGGCCACCAGCAGCAAGTGCCCGGACGGTTTGCCGGCACGGGGCAGGGTGATCACCTGGTTGCTGCGAAATTCGGTGGTACGCCAGGTTTCAATGTCCCGGAAATTATCTGGCAGGTGCAGGCGATTGGCATGTTGCAGCTGGGCCAGGCGCGTGCCATCTCCGTCGTATAAGGCCGCGGCCCGCAATGGCGAGTAGCTGGTCAGTTCATCCAGCAGGGTTTGCGCCTTGAGCGGTGAGTCCAGGGACTCGGCGGCGAGCGAAGGGTTGGACACCAGCCGACCGATGGCCTGCAAGGCCTGGGGCGCCATGCTTTCCTGGGAGATCCAGTAGGCGGCGCTGATAAAGGTCAGGTTGGCCACCAGCAAGACGGTGGTCAACAAAACCAGCAGGGCCGCCAGCAGTTTCTGCCCAACCGGTAGATTTTCGAGACGCTGGCGCAGTGGCATCAAGGTTTTCGCTGCAAAGGAACAAGCAGGCAGGGTAGCGCGTGCTTCAGTCGCTGGGCAATCCGCGTGCAGACAGTTGCCGTACCAGGCGCGCCTGGAGTTGTTGCAGGTGCGGCAAGCTCAGTTGGTGGCGGGCGGCCGCCTGGCAGGCATAGCCCAGCAAATAGCTGATTTCGGTGCGTCGGGCACTGGCCACGTCCTGGTACATCGAGGAGTAATTGGCCGCCGTGGCCTGGATTACCCGTTCCACTTCGCTGTGCAAATCTTCTGCGGCAGCGGGTTGGCCGCAGCATTCCAGCAGGTCGGCGAGTTCGGCGCACAGGGTGGCCACTTCGCACTGATGGTCTTGCAGCTCGCCATTGCGACATTGGTAAAGCACGGTCAGCGGGTTGATGGCGCAGTTCAGGGCCAGTTTGCGCCACAGGCGGGTGAGGATGTCGGTGCTCCACTCATGGGGAATGCCGGCGGCTTGCAGGTCATCCAGCCACAGCGGCGGAGTAGGGTGCCGAGCATCCCCCAGCCAGGTGTAGCCATGGCCGGCAAACACTACTCGCCAGTCACTCTCGCGAAACGCGCCTTCGGTGCTGGAGGCGAAGATGCAGCGTGCCTGGGGCAGTTGGGCGGCGACTGCGTCCTGGCTGCCCAGCCCGTTTTGCAACAGGATCAGTTCGGCGTCCGGTACCAGTCGATGTTCCAGCTGTGCGACGGCTTCCTGGGCGTCGTAGGCCTTGCACGCCACCAGCAGGCGATGAATTGGCCCAGGGCTGTCGGAGGTTTCGCCGACGACCGGGTAGGTGTGAGCCACGCCTTGCTCGACCAGGGTCAGGCCATTGGCCGTCTGATAACTCGCCAACCGCCCGGGATCCCGCAGGATCAGGCGCACGGGCAGACCGGCGCGGGCCAGGCGGGCGGCCCACAGTGTTCCGAGGCTGCCGGCGCCGAGGACGTGCCAGGTGGTCGACATCAGTTTTTACTCCGTAAGGCTGCCCGCAGTGAACGAGGCGAAAGAACCGCTATAATGCCCGGGCATTTTAGCCCGGGCGTGCTCCATCTCTACTGAGCCGCGCCCCTTTTTTATTGGAGAAATTACATGCCGTCGTTCGACGTGGTATCCGAACTGGACAAACATGAAGTCACCAACGCCGTCGAGAACGCCGTCAAGGAGCTGGATCGCCGCTATGACTTGAAGGGCAAGGGCAGCTTCGAGTTCAAGGAAAAGGAGCTGACCGTCAACCTGACCGCGGAAGCCGACTTCCAGCTGGAAGCGATGATTGAGATCCTCAAGCTGTCTCTGGTCAAGCGCAAGATCGACGCGCAATGCCTCGAAATCAAGGATGCCTATGCGTCCGGCAAGCTGATGAAGCAGGAAGCCGTGCTCAAGGAAGGCATCGACAAGGAGCTGGCGAAGAAAATCGTCGCTCACGTCAAGGACGCCAAGCTCAAGGTCCAGGCCGCCATCCAGGGCGAGCAGGTGCGTATCACCGGCAAGAAGCGTGACGATTTGCAGGAGGCCATTGCTGCCCTGCGCGCCAAGACCTTCGACATGCCGCTGCAGTTCAATAACTTCCGCGACTGAGTGGACCCCTTGGGAACCTGTGGACGTTTTTGACGTCCCACGCCCAGAACCTGCAGAAACGATTGAGCCCTTCGGGGCTCATTTGTTATGTGGGGATTGATAAGGCCGCACATCCGGCAAACAGGAGAATGTAGATGGATTTGAACGCTGAAGTGGATCACTTGATCAAGACCTCGGAGTCGTGGTTACCGATGATCATGGAGTACGGCAGCCGATTTTTGCTGGCCGTGGTCACCCTGGCCATTGGTTGGTGGCTGATCAACGTCTTGACCCACCGGGTAGGGCGTTTGCTGGCGTTGCGTAATGCTGACCTGGCGCTGCAACACTTCATTACCAGCCTTGCGAACATTGCGCTCAAGGTCATGCTGGTGGTCAACGTGGCCTCGATGATCGGCGTCGCAACCACCTCGTTCGTTGCCGCGATCGGCGCCGCCACCCTGGCCATCGGCCTGGCATTGCAAGGCAGCCTGGCGAACTTCGCCGGCGGCGTGCTGATTCTGTTGTTCCGTCCGTTCCGCATTGGTGACTGGATCGAAGCCCAGGGCACTTCCGGTACCGTCGACAGCATCCAGATCTTTCACACCGTGTTGCGCACCGGCGACAACAAGACGGTGATCATCCCGAACGGCAGCCTGTCCAACGGCCTCATCACCAACACCAACCGTCAGCCGACCCGTAAAGTGGTATTTGATGTGGGTGTCGACTACGAAGCCGACCTGCAGAAAGCGCGCGAAGTGCTGTTGGAACTGGCCAAGGACCCACGGGTACTGGCTGATCCTGCGCCGGCAGCGGTAGTTTCGACCTTGGGCGACAGTTCGATCACGGTATCCCTGCGAGTCTGGACCAAGACTTCGGATTACTGGGATGTGATGTTCATGTTCAATGAACTGGCACGTGACCGTTTGAAAGCGGCGGGGATTGATATTCCGTTTCCACAACGGGTTATTCGCGTCATGCAGGAAAGTGCTGGGAAGTAATAGTGTGACTGGATGATTAAACCTGGCCGATATGTCAGGTTTGTTACGCAGGATTAAACTAGATAGTTAGCTTGCTAGTTATCGGGTTGTTGAGATTAAGTTGCAATAAAAAAGCCGCTCACTTGCGAACAAGTGAGCGGCTTTTTAGTTAGGGCCGAAACCCTAAGTCATCGTTGTAATCAAACTGCCAATTACAAGATGTTCAGCGGGTATTGCGCGATCAGACGCAGTTCGTCGATGGACGCCGAACCGTAGTACACACCATCGCTGGAGCGATAAGTGGCTTGACGCACGCGCAGGCTCAGGTCTTTTGCCGGGCCGCTCTGGATCACGTACTTGGCTTCGATGTCACGTTCCCACTCTTTGCCGTTCGAGGTGTCGGCGGTGTTGGCGCCGGTACCTTTGACGTAGCGAGTCATGAAGCTCAGGCCTGGTACGCCGAAAGTCGCCATGTTCAGGTCGTAGCGAGCCTGGAACGACTTCTCGTCTTCAGCGTTGAAGTCGGAACGAGCGATGGAGTTGGCAAGGAAGATTGTGCCGCCGCCGTCTACGCCGTAGCCGTAGTCACCGTCACCGCTGACCTTCTGGTAGGCCAGGGTAAAGGTGTGAGCCTGGATGGTGTACGCGCCTTGCAAGCTGTAGGCACGGTTGTCCAGTTTGGTGGTGCCGTCTTTCTCAGCCCGTTGCAGGCCAGCGCCATCACTTTTGGTGCTGTAGATGTTGAAGTCGACCGCCAGGGACTGCTCATTGCTGAGCGCATGGGTCCAGTTCAGGTTGGCGTAGGTTTTTTTCCAGTAGTCTTCGGTCTTCGCGTAGTAGAGGCTGGCGCTGACTTCTGGAGTCAGGGCGTAGACACCACCGATGAAGTCGGTTTTTGTCAGGCCCAGGCTGTCGCGGTAGGTCTGGGCTTGTGCCACGCTCGAAGTGAAGTGACCGCCTTCAAGTTTCAGGCCTTTGATCTCGTTGCTGGTCAGCGAGATACCCTGTGGCAATTCAGGCAGCAGACGGCTGTCATCGGAAGCGAATACAGGCGCGGTGGTGTACTGGTCGCCGATTTTCAGGACCGTATCGGAGATACGGAACTTAACTGCGCCGCCGCCCTTGGAGTAATCATCCTGAGCGCGACCGTCGGAGCCAGTTGGAAACAGGCCAGTGCCGGAACGACCCTTGCCGCTGTCCAGTTTGACGCCCAACAGACCGATGACGTCGACACCCACACCGATGGTGCCTTGGGTGAAGCCCGACTGGTACAGGCCGTTGAAGCCCAGACCGGTTTCGTCGACGCGGCTCTTGCCGGTGTCATTGTTACGGAAGTCGCGGCTAAAGTTCAGGAGGCGAGTGTTGATGCTGAAAGTGCTGTCTTCAACAAAGCCCTTGGAATCGTCCTGGGAGGACGCCATTGCGAACTGCGAGGTGCCTGCTGAAACAGCCAGGGCGATCATGCTCCACTTCATCACGCGCATCGTGATTTGCTCCTTTGGTTTTAGGAAGAGTACTGCCGTCCCACCTATATTTTTGTCTGGGCGGCTCTTTCTTTTTTGTGTCGGCGCAAAGTTATATCACGCAGACATTATTGACGATACTTGCACATCTATCCTTTCAGCTTCTTTACGGGCCTGTCGTAAATTGCTAGCTCCATGTCGCAAATTCACAGTCCACTTGTAACCGGACTGACAACTTCAATGCTGTTTTAAAACCTTGGAAGCGGGGTGGAAAAGTCACCCCTGAAAGTTTCAACTCATCCCTGTCAGGCATTGAACCGCTGTTATTTTCCGTCGCGAAACACCTGCTTCCCGCCGGTGCCGTTGTCGACGATATGGGTGTGAATGCAACAAGCGTGCACAAACCCGTAACCGAATGTGATTTTTTCGTGAAAAGTGTCAACGGCCTGTAAAAACCGCATAAGCACGGGCTTTTTACGCCGTTTGGTTTGGCCTTGACGCGCCTGCCGCACTCCGGTTTGGTGGCGCATAAAACCTGTACCAGAGCAAAACGTTACCGGTTCACCCCGTTCGGTGGGTAGTTGGCGGATCCCTTTGAAGCACAAATGGGTCATTTTGGTGCAGTGCTTCACTGACTGCGTTTCTGCTCCCGTTCACCCTTGGCCTTTTGAAAGCCGTCTGGCTCAAGGTCTTGAAGCATGTTCTGCGTCCCGACTTTGACCAGAATTGGATACATTGGTCATTTAGCGTAGCTGAAATATTGGCCTGTCTCGAAATGGTGCGCTTTTTTTCGTGGCGTCCTGTTTGGGCGCGTATTCGGCCACGCGCATTCGCCGTGAAGCGACCGGCATTCGCAGGTATGCTGGGCGCCTGAAACCTGACCCGCCGAACGGGAGTGACTGCTGTGTTCGCCTTAGATCCACGCCTTCAACAAGACACCTTGCCTATCGGGGATTTCCCCCTGTGTCGGCTGCTGCTTTCCAATGACTCGAATTACCCCTGGTTCATCCTGGTGCCGCGCATCGACGGTATCAGCGAAGTGTTTCAACTGGATGTCGCCGACCAGCAGCGGGTGTGGCAGGAAAGCACGGCACTGGCACAGTGGCTGAACGAAGGGTTCGGCGCCGACAAAATGAATATCGGTGCCTTGGGTAATGTGGTCAGCCAACTGCACGTGCATGTGATCGTACGCAAGCGCGACGACGCGGCCTGGCCTGCGCCGGTCTGGGGCAAGCACCCGGCGAAGCCCTACAGTGACGAGCAAGTGGTGGCAATTCGTGCGCGCCTGCGCGAGATCCTGCCGGCCGACTTCACGTTCCTGGAGGCTTGAGCCATGGATCTTCAAGCCCGCGTGACCGACCTGGAAAGCCGCCTGGCCTTTCAGGACGACACCATCGAGACCCTGAATGACATCCTGGTCACCCAGCAGCGTGCCGTGGAACGCCTGCAGTTGCAGATGACTGCGTTGCTCAAGCGCCAGGAAGAAATGGGCGGCCAGTTCGAGTCGTCCGAGGAAGAGGCGCCGCCGCCTCATTATTAATAAGGCAGGGGTTGACCCCCCGGGCTTAAAAAAACCGCGATGCAGCCAGGCTGCATCGCGGTTTCTTTTTTTCGGGGTGCTGGAATCAGCGACGCGGCAATGCGGCGATCACATCTTCAGCTTGCAGCCCCTTGTCACGGTTCATGACGGAGAACTCCACGCGCTGGCCTTCCACCAGTACGCGATGGCCTTCGCCGCGAATCGCCCGGAAGTGGACGAAGATATCGTCGCCCGAATCCCGGGAAATAAAGCCGAAGCCCTTGGAGGTGTTGAACCACTTGACGGTCCCGGTATCCCGGTTGGTCATGTCGTAGCTTTGCGACGCAGCGGCCGGGGAGGAGCGGTAAAAACTGATGGCCAGATGAAGAACGATGGCGACCAGTGCTATTGCCAGGCTGAGCAGGACGGCCGGGTGGCCACCCACTTCAGGCATAGGCGCCAGCAGGGTGAGGGTTTGCACGACAACAGCCAGGACCAGCAGGGCGCTGACCAGGTTTTGCAGTTGATGACGCGGGCCTTTGTTCCAGTATGGAATGACTGGAGCCAGTGTCAGGTTAAGAAGACCAAAGAAGGTCAGGTAGAGAGCGTCAGGTTGCTGCAGGTAAGGCAGGGTCTCTGATCGCAGGCTGGGGATAAAGGACAGCAGCAAAGCTGCAGCGCCCGTTAGCAGGTGGACGATTTTCAACATTTTGATTAACTCACGTTAAGACGGATCACAAGGAAGAGCTGACGGGCACGGTTCGCTTCTGAACAATGGGAGGCGTTGGGCACGTGCACGGGTATCAGCCTATGCCGCTTGCCGCGAAAAATATCGGCGGCGACACGCTGCCTATTTAACAGCAAAGCCTGTGCCTACTCAAATCAAGCATTTCAGGCTGTTACAAGGGGCACGGCATTTCTGCGTCAAACACTTGTCCTAGACAGGTGCAGGCTTTTTCGCAGGTGCTGGGTAATTTTTCCGGTAGCTGTTGAAGCCTTGCCTGTCGGGCAAGCCCGCTCTGCAAGGGGCGATTTGCCGCACCTCGAAAGGGTCAGCCAGGCTGCGCACGGCCGGCACTCTTGCTAGAGTGGTCCTGCACCTGATCAATGAATTTTTATCAATTGAAGGGGAAACACATGGCAATCGATATTGGTATCAGTGAAGAAGACCGTAAATCAATCGTTGATGGACTTTCGCGACTGCTTTCCGATACCTATGTACTTTACCTGAAGACCCACAACTTCCATTGGAACGTAACGGGGCCCATGTTTCGTACACTGCACTTGATGTTTGAAGAGCAGTACAACGAACTGGCGCTGGCGGTGGATTCAATCGCAGAGCGTATTCGTGCCCTGGGCTTTCCCGCACCGGGTGCCTACTCGGTGTATGCGCGACTTTCTTCGATCAAGGAAGAAGAGGGTGTGCCGAGCGCTGAAGACATGATCAAGCAACTGGTCGAAGGCCAGGAAGCGGTGACTCGCACAGCCCGGGGGATCTTCCCGTTGTTGGATAAAGTCAGTGATGAACCGACGGCGGACTTGCTGACCCAGCGTATGCAAGTGCATGAAAAGACCGCATGGATGTTGCGTTCCCTGCTCGAAAACAAATAACACCGGTGGCGGGAGGGCGTCGAGCTGACGCCCCTCGCATGCCTGCTTCCCGGCGATTTCCGTGATTCCGCGAGCTTCCTGATACGCGCGTTGGCTTGTCCTACGGTGATCGGCTCCCTGTCTTCTGGCTGCACTTGTCGTCTTGATGTTTTATAGCTCAACGGCCAACGAGAACATGAGTGGCCGTCAGGCAATGGAGTGTCAAGTGTATGTCACGCGGAGCAGGTAATGGAGTTATGGAAACGTGCGGATTGCACAAGATAAAGGTAGATCCCTTTGCCAAGGGGTTCGATATGAACTTGGCCAGGCCATTGTCCCGATCGGTTCGGCTTAATGGTTTTTCGACGTGTTTGCGGCTCGAAGAGGTGTATTGGAATATCCTCGCGGAGATCGCCAGGATCAATACGTGTTCGGTCAGTGCGCTGCTGTCTTACGTGGACCGGGAAGTGCACTTGCGTTATGGCGGTGTAAAGAACTTCAGCGGTCTGGTCAGGGTGGTTTGCGTGGTGCATGTATTGAAAGGGCGGCTTGTCGCGCCCAGTGTCCAGCCGGACCCTGCATGAACCTTGTGCCGGGCGCCCGTCCCGGGATTGCCCCGGCTCGGGCGCCCGGCAGAAGCCTGCTGCAGTCATCTATATAAAGAGCAGCGCGCCGCTACGGCTGCACAGCCTCGATTTACCAGATATAATCCCGGGCTTTGCTGCGCATGCCGGGACTTTCCCACAGGATAGAGCCAGGGCAGGGCGTGGCGCAGTAATGATCTGATCGCCGAGACATCTCCATGCCCATGTACGACTATCAATGCGCTTCCTGTGGTCATCAGTTGGAAGCCATTCAAAAGATCAGCGCAGCGCCGCTGGTCGATTGCCCTGCCTGCCAGGCACCGGAGCTCAAGAAGATGTTGTCCATGCCGGGCTTTCGCCTGAGTGGCAACGGTTGGTACGAGACCGACTTCAAGACCGGTTCGAAGAAGAATCTGGCCGGCGGCGACAAAGCAGACTGAGTTGAACTCTACGCGCAGGCTCCTGCATTATCCGTCACCTGACTTAGCTGTACGGTGATGAGGCGGGCCTCCACCGAATTTCGAATTACGAGAAGCGAAACCACTATCATGATGCGCAGCCACTATTGCGGCCAACTGAACGAGACCCTGGAAGGTCAGGAAATCACCCTTTGCGGATGGGTTCACCGTCGCCGCGACCACGGCGGGGTGATCTTCCTCGATATCCGTGATCGTGATGGTCTGGCCCAGGTGGTGTTCGATCCGGACCGCGCCGAGAGCTTCGCCGCCGCCGATCGCGTGCGTAGCGAGTACGTCGTGAAGATCACCGGCAAGGTTCGCCTGCGTCCGGCCGGTGCCACCAACGCCAACATGGCGTCGGGCATGATCGAAGTGCTGGGTTACGAACTGGAAGTGCTGAACGAGTCGGAAACTCCGCCGTTCCCGCTGAACGAGTTCTCTGACGTTGGCGAAGAAACCCGCCTGCGTTATCGCTTCCTGGACCTGCGTCGCCCGGAAATGGCCGAGAAGCTGCGCCTGCGTTCGCGCATGACCACCAGCATCCGTCGCTTCCTCGACGAGAACGGCTTCCTCGACGTCGAGACGCCGATCCTGACCCGTGCTACCCCGGAAGGCGCCCGCGACTACCTGGTGCCGAGCCGTACCCACGCCGGTTCCTTCTTCGCCTTGCCGCAATCGCCACAGCTGTTCAAGCAACTGCTGATGGTCGCCGGCTTCGACCGTTACTACCAGATCGCCAAGTGCTTCCGTGACGAAGACCTGCGGGCCGACCGCCAGCCGGAATTCACCCAGATCGACATCGAGACCAGTTTCCTCGATGAAAAAGAGATCATGGGCATCACCGAGCAGATGATCCGCAACCTGTTCAAGGAAGTGCTGAACCTGGAGTTCGGCGAATTCCCGCACATGACCTTCGAAGAAGCCATGCGTCGTTACGGTTCCGACAAGCCAGACCTGCGTAACCCGCTGGAACTGGTTGACGTTGAAGACCAACTGAAAGATGTCGACTTCAAGGTGTTCAGCGGCCCGGCCAACGACCCGAAATGCCGTATCGCCGCACTGCGCGTGCCTGGCGCTGCGAGCATGCCGCGTAAGCAGATCGACGACTACACCAAGTTCGTCGGCATCTACGGTGCCAAGGGCCTGGCGTACATCAAGGTCAACGAGCGCGCCAAGGGCGTCGAAGGCCTGCAGTCGCCAATCGTCAAGAACATCCCTGAAGCCAACCTCAATGTGATCCTGGATCGTGTTGGCGCGGTTGACGGCGACATCGTGTTCTTCGGTGCCGACAAGTCGAAGATCGTCAGCGAAGCGCTGGGTGCACTGCGGATCAAGGTCGGCAACGACCTGAACCTGCTGACCTGCCAGTGGGCGCCGATGTGGGTTGTCGACTTCCCGATGTTCGAAGAAAACGACGACGGCAGCTTCAGCGCACTGCACCACCCGTTCACCGCGCCGAAGTGCACGCCGCAAGAGCTGGAAGCCAACCCGGCTGGCGCTCTGTCCCGTGCCTACGACATGGTGCTCAACGGCACCGAGCTGGGTGGCGGTTCGATCCGTATCCACCGCAAGGAAATGCAGCAATCGGTCTTCCGCCTGCTGGGCATCAACGAAGATGAGCAGCAAGAGAAGTTCGGCTTCCTGCTCGACGCCCTGAAATACGGCGCGCCACCCCATGGCGGCCTGGCCTTTGGCCTGGACCGTCTGGTGATGCTGATGACCGGTGCCCAGTCGATCCGTGAAGTGATTGCCTTCCCGAAAACCCAAAGTGCTGCCGACGTCATGACGCAAGCGCCGGGTGTGGTGGATGCCAAGGCACTGCGCGAGCTGCATATCCGTCTGCGCGAGACACCAAAGGCTGAGTAAGGCCGCAGCGTGAAAGCGCGATAAGGTTTTACATTGTCAGCTAAGGGCGCATCTTCGGATGCGCCTTTGCGTTACAAGGGCTGCACGTTAAAGAGGGAAGTCCCGCCTGGGGCGGGATCGACAGGTTTCTACAGAATTTCGGAGTTGTGTTATGGCTGGCCATTCCAAGTGGGCGAACATCAAGCACCGCAAAGAGCGTCAGGATGCCAAGAAAGGCAAGATCTTCACCAAGTGGATTCGCGAGCTGACCGTTGCCGCGCGCCAGGGTGGCGGTGACCCGGGTTCCAACCCGCGCCTGCGCCTGGCCCTGGACAAAGCCCTCGGCGCCAACATGAGCCGCGACATCATCGACCGCGCCGTGGCCCGTGGTGCCGGTGCGGCCGATACAGACGACATGGTCGAGTTGAGCTACGAAGGCTACGGCCCGGGTGGCGTGGCGGTGATGGTCGAGTGCATGACCGACAACCGCAACCGTACCGCGGCTGCCGTGCGCCATGCGTTCAGCAAATGTGGCGGCAACCTCGGCACTGACGGTTCGGTGGCCTACCTGTTTGAGCGCAAGGGGCAGATTTCCTTCGCGCCGGGCGTGGATGAAGATGCGCTGATTGAGGCGGCAATGGAGGCCGATGCCGACGACGTGGTGACCAACGAAGACGGCTCCATCGACGTGTTCACCTCGTTCGCGGGCTTCTATTCGGTGCGCAACGCCCTGGAAGCGGCTGGTTTCAAAGGCACCGACGCGGAAATCGTGATGCTGCCGACCACCAGCGCCGAGCTGGACCTGGACGGGGCGCAGAAGGTACTCAAGATGCTCGACATGCTTGAAGACCTGGATGACGTGCAGAACGTCTATTCCAATGCCGATATTCCGGAATCGGTGGCTGAACAGCTAGGCTGAAGGATGATGCAGATCTAATGTGGGAGCGGGCTTGCTCGCGAAGGCGGCGTGTCAGTCAGTCAATACGGTGACTGATACACCGCCTTCGCGAGCAAGCCCGCTCCCACATTTTGATCTTGGCTATATCAAGAATTTTTTATCCAACTGCAGGCGTTATGACTCTAATCCTAGGTATCGACCCCGGTTCGCGAATCACCGGCTTTGGCGTGGTCCAACAGACCCCGCGAGGCTGCGTGTACGTGGCGTCGGGCTGTATCCGTACCGGCGCCGGCGAGTTGGCCGAGCGCTTGCAGATCGTGTATCGCGGCGTGCGTGAAGTGATCCAGACCTATGGGCCAGTGACCATGGGCATCGAAAAAGTGTTCATGGCGAAAAACGCCGACTCCGCCCTGAAGCTCGGCCAGGCCCGCGGTGCGGCCATCGTGGCCGGAGCCGAGGAGGGCATGGAGATCGCTGAATACACCGCGACCCAGGTCAAGCAAGCCGTGGTCGGTACCGGTGCTGCCAATAAAGAGCAGGTGATGATGATGGTCATGCACATGCTCAAACTCACCGCCAAACCGCAAATCGATGCCTCCGACGCCCTGGCCATTGCCATTTGCCATGCCCATACCCGTTCCAGCCTGATGCCCCATGGCTTGGGGACCGCACGCAGTCGTGGCGGCCGGCTGCGTCTCTGATAGCATCAGCGCATTCATTCTGCGTGGGGTGCATGAACGGCCTGTGCTGTCGGCCGGCATGCCCGCGTTATTACCGGCCAGGCCTTGATTTGAGCCGATTCTTAAGGATTCGAACGTGATTGGACGCTTGCGCGGCACCCTGGCTGAGAAACAGCCACCGCACCTGATTCTGGATGTAAACGGGCTGGGTTATGAGCTTGAAGTGCCCATGACCACCCTCTACCGCTTACCGTCGGTCGGTGAACCGCTGACCCTGCACACTCACCTGGTGGTGCGCGAAGACGCGCAATTGCTCTATGGGTTCGTTGGCAAGCGTGACCGGGATTTTTTCCGTGAGCTGATCCGCCTCAACGGCGTGGGGCCGAAGCTGGCGCTGGCGCTGATGTCGAGCCTGGAAGTGGATGAATTGGTGCGCTGTGTGTCGGCCCAGGACACGTCCGCGCTGACCAAGGTACCGGGCGTTGGCAAGAAAACCGCCGAGCGCCTGCTGGTGGAGCTCAAAGACCGCTTCAAGGCCTGGGAGGTTGTGCCGAGCATGTTTGCCCTGGTGCCCAACCAGCCTGATGCGCCGGGTGTGCCGGTGGCCAGCGCTGAAAGCGATGCGGTCAGCGCGCTGATCTCCCTGGGCTACAAGCCGCAAGAGGCGAGCAAGGCCGTGTCAGCCATCAAGGACAAGAACCTGAGCAGCGAAGACATGATCCGCCGCGCCCTGAAGGGAATGATTTAAGTGATTGAAGCTGATCGTCTGATCGCGGCCACCGGGCCTCGTGATCGTGAAGAAATCCAGGACCGGGCGATTCGCCCCCTGAGCCTTGCCGAATACATCGGCCAGCCCACCGTGCGCGAGCAGATGGAGCTGTTCATCCAGGCCGCGCGCGGGCGCAGCGAGTCCCTGGACCACACGTTGATCTTCGGCCCGCCCGGGCTCGGCAAGACCACCCTGGCCAACATCATCGCCCAGGAAATGGGCGTGTCGATCAAGTCCACCTCCGGCCCCGTGCTGGAGCGCCCGGGCGACCTGGCGGCGCTGCTGACCAACCTGGAGCCCCACGACGTACTGTTTATCGACGAGATCCACCGGCTTTCGCCCATCGTCGAGGAAGTACTGTACCCGGCCATGGAAGACTTCCAACTGGACATCATGATCGGTGAAGGCCCGGCGGCGCGCTCGATCAAGCTCGACCTGCCACCGTTCACGCTGGTGGGTGCGACCACCCGTGCGGGCATGCTGACCAACCCGCTGCGAGACCGTTTCGGGATTGTTCAACGTCTAGAGTTCTATAGCACGGCGGATCTGGCCACCATCGTCAGCCGTTCGGCGAGCATCCTTGGCTTGCCCCTGGACCCGGAAGGCGCCTTTGAAATCGCCCGCCGCGCCCGTGGTACCCCGCGGATTGCCAACCGTCTGCTGCGCCGGGTGCGCGACTTTGCCGAAGTGCGGGCCAAGGGGCATATCACCAAGCCCGTGGCAGACCTGGCGCTGAACCTGCTGGATGTGGATGAGCATGGCTTTGATCACCAGGACCGGCGCCTGCTGTTGACCATGATCGAGAAGTTCGATGGCGGCCCGGTGGGCGTGGACAGCCTCGCCGCCGCCATCAGCGAAGAGCGGCATACGATTGAGGATGTACTGGAGCCGTATCTGATTCAGCAGGGCTACATCATGCGCACGCCAAGGGGGCGTGTGGTCACCCGGCATGCGTATCTGCACTTTGGGTTAAACATTCCGTCACGATTGGGCGAGATGCCCGTAGTAGACGAATTCCTCGATGCAGTAGACGATTAAAAACGCTTGGCGATTCGATTTATTCGGAGTTTGTGCTGTCCTAGTGGCTGGCGTCGTCATTCTTTCGTTAGAAATGTGCCACAGAATGAAAAACAGTTGCCTGGCCGGATTGGCAACCTGAGGAGTAAGCACTAGAGTATGCGCGCGCAAAACGGGGATCAGTCGTTCGCACATCGCTGTCGCGTTTATTACGAGGACACCGATGCTGGCGGCATCGTTTATTACGTCAATTACCTAAAGTTCATGGAGCGGGCTCGAACCGAGCGGCTACGGGAGCTGGGCTTTGCCCAATCCCAGCTGGCAGGGGAGGACCTGTTGTTTGTCGTGCATTCCAGCGAGGCGCGTTACCACGCGCCGGCGCGACTGGACGACGAGCTGCTGGTCAGCGCAGAAATAACCGAATTGAACCGTGCCAGCCTGCGCTTTAAACAGCAGGTCAGGCGGGCTACGGATGCAACGCTGCTCTGTGAGGGGCAGTTCCTGGTGGCCTGTGTTCGCACCAATAGTTTGAAACCCCGGGCCATTCCCGAAACTCTACGCGCGGCCTTTGCCGGCGTGAGCGGCGCGGGTAAACACTCAGAGCAGGAGATTTAGCGTGGAACCTACCGTCGTCGACCATTCCTCCATGTGGAGCCTGGTCAGCAATGCCAGTGTCGTGGTTCAACTGGTGATGCTGGTCCTGGTAGCCGCATCGGTTACCTCTTGGGTCATGATTTTTCAGCGCAGCAACCTGCTGCGTGCTGGTCGACGTGCCCTGGAGAGCTTCGAAGAGCGCTTCTGGTCGGGTATCGACCTGTCCAAGCTGTACCGCCAGGCGGGCAGCAACCCGGACCCGGATTCGGGCGTCGAGCAGATCTTCCGCGCCGGCTTCAAGGAATTCTCCCGTCTGCGCCAGCAGCCAGGCGTTGACCCGGAAGCGGTCATGGAAGGCGTGGCCCGTGCCATGCGCGTCGCCATCTCCCGCGAAGAAGAAAAGCTTGAGCAAAGCCTGCCGTTCCTCGCCACCGTCGGTTCCGTCAGCCCGTATATCGGCCTGTTCGGTACCGTATGGGGGATCATGAACTCCTTCCGCGGCCTGGCCCAGGCCCAGCAAGCGACCCTGGCCACCGTGGCCCCGGGTATCGCCGAAGCGCTGATCGCCACCGCCATCGGTCTGTTCGCAGCTATTCCCGCAGTAATCGCCTACAACCGTTTTGCCGCTCGTGGCGAAACCTTGATCAGCCGTTACTACACCTTCGCCGATGAATTCCAGGCGATCCTGCACCGTAAAGTGCACACCAGCGAAGAATAAGCAGGTAATTCCCAATGGCTTTAATCGCTCGAGCTCGCAAAAAGCGCAAGCCGGTCGCCGAGATGAACGTAGTGCCTTACATCGACGTGATGCTGGTGCTGCTGGTTATCTTCATGGTGACCGCGCCGATGCTCAATCAGGGCGTGAAGGTTGATCTGCCCAAGGTTTCCAGCGAAGCCTTGCCGCAGGACAACAACACCCAGGTCCTGACCATTTCGATCAAGGCTGACAAGACCTATTACTGGAACCTTGGCAGCGAAGTCGACACTCAGAAACAGCAGGACAAGGCCATGACCTTGCCGCAGATGACTGATGCCGTGACCAAGATCATTCGCGCCGGCAACGAAGGTGGCAAGCACACCCAGGTGTTCATTCGCGGCGACAAGGTCGTCGACTACGGCTCCGTCATGGGCGCCATGGGCGGGCTGCAGAAGGCCGGGGTCGGTAATGTTGGCTTGATTACCGAGGCGCCCTGATGCACCAACAGCGAGAGCCGTCCGCCTCGGAAAGCTACTTCTGGCCTAGCGTCTGGGCAATTGCCCTGCACGTCCTGGTGTTTGGCATGCTGTTCGTCAGCTTTGCCATGACCCCGGACCTGCCGCCAGCCAAGCCGATCGTGCAGGCGACCCTGTATCAGCTGAAATCGAAAAGCCAGGCCACCACCCAGACCAATCAGAAGATTGCGGGTGAGGCCCAGAAGTCGGCTGCGCGCCAGACTGAAGTCGAGCAGATGGAACAGAAGAAGGTCGAGCAGGAAGCGGTGAAGGCTGCTGCGGAACAAAAGAAAGAAGAGGCGGCTCAAAAGGCCGAGGAATCGAAAAAGGCTGACGAGGCGAAGAAAGCTGCAGAGGCGCAAAAGGCTGATGAAGCCAAGAAAGCCGATAAAGCTGCCGAAGCCAAGAAAGCTGAAGAGAAACAATTGGCTGATATAGCCAAGAAGAAATCTGAAGAAGAAGCCAAGAAGGCTGCCGAAGAAGAGGCCAAGAAAAAGGCCGCTGAAGACGCGAAGAAAAAGATAGTCGAAGACGCGAAGAAGAAAGCCGCGGACGACGCCAAGAAGAAAGCTGAAGCTGACGAGGCGAAGAAGAAGATCGCCGACGATGCGAAGAAGAAAGCTGCCGCCGATGCCTCCAAGAAAAAGGCCCAGGAAGCAGCGCGTAAATCGACCGAAGACAAAAAGGCCCAGGCCTTGGCCGATTTGCTTTCCGACACGCCGCAGCGCCAGCAAGCCTTGGCCGATGAACGTGGTGATGAAGTCGCGGGCAGTTTCGACGACCTGATTCGTTCACGGGCAGCGGAAGGGTGGACCCGTCCTCCTTCGGCACGTAAAGGCATGACAGTAGTGCTGCAGATCGGCATGTTGCCGGACGGTACGGTGACTTCGGTCAGCGTGGCCAAGTCCAGTGGCGACGGTTCGTTCGACAGTTCGGCGGTAGCAGCGGTCAAGAACATTGGCCGGTTGACCGAGATGCAGGGAATGAAACCAAGCGACTTCGCTCCCTACCGTTCATTCAAGATGACATTCACACCTGAGGATCTAGCCTTGTGAGAAACCTTCTTCGAGGAATGCTTGTCGTTATTTGCTGCATGGCAGGGATAGCGGCGGCGGATGAAAAGAACATCCTGGTCACCAGCGGTAGCGATCGGGCCACCCCGATCGCCGTTGTGCCGTTTGGCTGGCAGGGCGGCAGCGTGCTGCCGGACGACATGTCGCAGATCATCAGCGATGACCTGCGCAACTCCGGCTACTACGCACCGATCGACAAAGGCAACATGATCAGCCAGCCGACCCAGGCCAGCGAAGTCATCTTCCGTGACTGGAAAGCGCTGAACGCCCAGTACCTGATGGTGGGCAGCATCACGCCCGCCGGCGGTCGCCTGCAGATCCAGTACACCCTGTTCAACGTCGCGACCGAGCAGCAAGTGCTGACCGGCAGCGTGTCGGGCACCACGGATCAGCTGCGGGACATGGCGCACTACATCTCCGACCAGTCGTTTGAAAAACTGACCGGGATCAAGGGTGCCTTCTCCACGCGCTTGCTCTATGTAACGGCCGAGCGTTTTTCGGTAGACAACACTCGTTACACTTTGCAGCGTTCCGACTATGACGGCGCGCGTGCAGTGACGCTGCTGCAATCCCGTGAGCCGATCCTGTCGCCGCGTTTCGCGCCAGATGGCAAGCGTATCGCCTACGTGTCCTTTGAACAGAAGCGTCCACGGATCTTCGTCCAGCACATCGATACCGGTCGCCGTGAGCAGATCACCAACTTCGAAGGCCTGAATGGCGCGCCAGCCTGGTCGCCGGATGGTTCACGCCTGGCATTCGTATTGTCCAAGGATGGCAACCCGGACATCTACGTGATGAACATGGCTTCGCGCCAACTGAGCCGAGTTACCAGCGGCCCGGGTATCAACACCGAACCGTTCTGGGGCAAGGATGGCTCGACCATCTACTTCACCTCCGACCGTGGCGGCAAGCCGCAAGTCTACAAAACCAGCGTCAACGGCGGCGGCGCCGAACGAGTGACCTTTATTGGTAACTACAACGCTGCACCTAAGCTTTCGGCTGATGAAAAGACGTTGGTGATGATTCACCGTCAGGATGGTTTCACTAATTTCCGGGTTGCGGCCCAGGATTTGCAGCGTGGAACCGTAAAAATCCTTACAGATACCAACCTTGATGAGTCAGCTACTGTTGCGCCCAACGGCACCATGGTAATCTACGCCACCCGCCAGCAGGGCCGGGGAGTCTTGATGCTCGTGTCCATTAATGGACGCGTAAGGCTCCCGCTTCCTACCGCTCAAGGCGAAGTCAGAGAACCGTCCTGGTCCCCTTACCTGAACTGACGCGGCGCTACAAAAAGAAGTACTTAACACACTGGGGTTCATTAGGAGTTTCACGATGGAAATGCTGAAGTTTGGTAAGTTTGCTGCTCTGGCTCTGGCTCTGTCCGTAGCCGTTGGTTGCTCGTCTAAAGGCGGCGACAATGCCGGTGAAGGCGCAGCTGTTGATCCAAACGCTGGTTACGGCGCTAACACTGGTGCAGTTGACGGCTCCCTGAGCGAAGAAGCTGCTCTGCGCGCTATCACCACTTTCTACTTCGAATACGACAGTTCGGACCTGAAACCAGAAGCCATGCGCGCTCTGGACGTTCACGCGAAGGACCTGAAAGCTAACGGCGCTCGCGTTGTTCTGGAAGGTAACACCGACGAACGTGGTACTCGTGAGTACAACATGGCACTGGGCGAGCGTCGTGCGAAAGCCGTTCAGCGCTACCTGGTTCTGCAAGGTGTTGCTCCAGGCCAACTGGAACTGGTTTCCTACGGTAAAGAGCGTCCAGTTGCTACTGGCCACGACGAGCAGTCCTGGGCTCAAAACCGTCGCGTCGAACTGCGTAAGTAATTCGTCATGCGAACGTGCCGTCGTGCTCTAACTGTATTGGCTCTCAGCCTGGCACCGCTTGCGGTGTGGGCTGCGGTTCCTGTGGAAGATAGCAACTCTGGCTATAACAATAGCGGGAGCAGTTATCCGCCAGCGGGTTATGGCACGAACGGCGCCTATGCCGGGGGCGCGGCAACTGCCGCGCCTTCGGCACAGGGCGAACTGTTCAACCAGCTGCAACGCATGCAGGATCAATTGTCGCAGCAACAAGGCACGATTGAGGTTCTGCAGAATCAAGTGAACCAGCTGAAGCAAGAAGGCCTGGAGCGTTACCAGGATCTTGATCGACGCATTGGAGCCGGCGTTACACCAGCCGCTACTCCTGATAATTCTTCTGCCGGTGGCGCCGCAAGCGCCGCCGGTGGTGCAGCGGCAGGGGCCGCGGCTGCCAGCCAAGCCCCTGCCGCCAGCAGCGAACCGGGTGATCCGGCGAAGGAAAAGCTGTATTACGATGCAGCCTTCGACCTGATCAAAGCCAAGGATTTCGATAAGGCCAGCCAGGCTTTTACCGCATTCCTGCGCAAATACCCGAACAGCCAGTACGCGGGCAACGCCCAGTACTGGTTGGGTGAGGTGAACCTGGCCAAGGGTGATCTGCAGGGCGCAGGCCAGGCATTTGCCAAGGTCAGCCAGCTGTACCCCAAGCACGCCAAGGTGCCGGATTCGCTGTACAAACTGGCTGACGTAGAACGCCGCCTGGGTCATACCGACAAGGTCAAAGGCATTCTGCAGCAGGTGGTGGCCCAATATCCGGGTACCTCTGCGGCCCAGTTGGCTCAGCGGGATCTGCAACGCATGTAAGCGTCGCAACCCGTTCAGAAGAAACCCGCGCCCTGCGCGGGTTTTTTCGTTAGAATCCACGCCCTTTTATGAAACACGCTTCCTGGGGTTTACGCGTTGGCGGAATTCCTCGAAGTGCCTGACGGAGGCGGACAGCCTGTTTAGCTGTTACGCCCGTGGCGACTATGCAAGACACATTACGTATCACCGAAGTTTTTTACTCGTTGCAGGGTGAAACGCGCACTGCCGGGCTGCCCACTGTATTTGTGCGCCTCACCGGTTGCCCGCTGCGTTGCCAGTACTGCGACAGCGCCTACGCCTTCAGCGGCGGCACCGTGCGCACCCTTGAAGACATCCTTGAGCAGGTGGCCGGTTACCGGCCGCGTTATGTCTGCGTCACGGGTGGCGAGCCCCTGGCACAGCCCAATGCCATTCCCTTGCTCAAGCAGTTGTGCAATGCCGGTTACGAGGTGTCCCTGGAAACCAGCGGCGCCCTCGATATCTCTGCAGTCGACCCTCGGGTCAGCCGAGTCGTCGACCTCAAGACCCCAGGCTCCAAGGAAGTGCATCGCAACCGCTACGAGAACATCGAGCTGCTGACGGCCAACGACCAGGTCAAGTTCGTCATCTGTTCCCGTGAAGACTACGACTGGGCGACCTCCAAGCTGATCCAGTATGGCCTGGACCGCCGCGCCGGCGAAGTGCTGTTTTCCCCCAGCCATCATGACCTGAATGCTCGCGACCTGGCCGACTGGGTCGTTGCAGACAACCTTCCGGTGCGTCTGCAACTGCAGCTGCACAAGTACCTGTGGAACGATGAGCCGGGGCGCTGAGATGACTGATCAAAAACGTGCGGTGATCCTGCTGTCCGGCGGCCTCGACTCCGCGACCGTGGTCGCCATGGCCCGTGCAGAAGGCTACAGCTGCTACACCATGAGCTTCGACTACGGCCAGCGTCACCGTGCCGAACTGAACGCTGCCGCCCGTGTCGCCCGAGACCTGGGCGCGGTTGAGCACAAGGTGATCGGTCTGAATCTCGACGGCATGGGTGGCTCGGCGCTGACCGACAGCTCCATAGACGTGCCGCAAGGCCCCAGCGAAGGCATTCCGGTGACCTACGTGCCGGCACGCAACACGGTCTTCCTGTCCCTGGCCCTCGGCTGGGCCGAGGTGCTCAATGCCCGCGACATCTTCATCGGCGTCAACGCCCTGGACTACGCCGGGTACCCGGACTGCCGTCCCGAGTACATCGAGTCGTTCGAGCGCATGGCCAACCTGGCGACCAAGGCCGGTGTAGAAGGGCAGGGCTTTCGCATCCTGGCGCCGCTGCAGAACCGCAGCAAGGCCGATATCGTGAAGGCAGGCGTAGGACTTGGCGTCGATTACTCGCTGACTGTTTCCTGCTATCAGGCAGACACTGATGGTCGCGCTTGTGGGAAATGCGACAGCTGCAGACTGCGTGCAGAGGGCTTCCAAGCGGCCGGAATTACTGACCCAACGCGTTATTTCTGATTTATTTTAAATAAGGTGTTGAATAATCCTTAGAAATCAGTATTATACGCGCCACCACACAGCGGGTCGTTAGCTCAGTTGGTAGAGCAGTTGGCTTTTAACCAATTGGTCGTAGGTTCGAATCCCACACGACCCACCATTTTTGGCGGTTTAGAAAATCCGGAAGGCCCACGCAAGTGAGGATTTCCGGGTTTTTTTTTGCCCAGTAAAAAGCCGATCACTCTCGCGACAGAGAGTGATCGGCTTTTTTGTTAAAGCTAGCCAAACCGCCCGGTGATGTAGTCCTCGGTCTGTTTCATCTTCGGCTTGGTGAAGATCTCATCCGTATTGCCATGCTCAATCAGTTCGCCCATGAACATGAACGCCGTGCTGTCCGACACCCGGGCGGCCTGCTGCATGTTGTGGGTCACGATGATCACCGTGTATTGCTCCTTCAGCTCGGTGATCAACTGCTCGATGCGCCCGGTGGAAATCGGGTCGAGCGCCGAGGTCGGTTCATCCAGCAGCAATACCTGTGGGCGCAGCGCAATGGTGCGGGCGATGCACAGGCGTTGCTGTTGTCCGCCGGAAAGACTCTGGGCGCTTTGTTTGAGTTTGTCCTTCACCTCATCCCACAGCGCGCCGCCGCGCAAGGCTTGCTCGACTCGATCATCCATTTCCCGGCGCGACAGCTTTTCGTGGTGACGCACGGCATAGGCGATGTTGTCGTAGATCGACATCGGGAACGGTACCGGCTTCTGGAAGACCATTCCGACGTGGCTGCGCAGGCGGTTCATCGAATAGCCGGGGGCGAGGATGTTTTCGCCATTGAGCAGCACTTCACCGCGGGCTTCCTGCTTCGGGTACATCGAGTAGATACGGTTGAACACCCGCAGCAAGGTCGACTTGCCGCAGCCCGATGGGCCGATGATCGCGGTGATGCGTTTTTCCGGAATGTCGATGTCGATGGATTTCAGCGAACGTTGGTTGTTGTAGAAAAACTCCAACCCACGGACACGGATTTTGGTTTTTTCAGGATCAAGGCGGGTCGATTGCATCAGTGGGACCTATTGCGCAAAAGAATCAGGCGAGACAGCAAGCTCAGCACCAGCACGAACATCGTCAGTACCAAGGCGCCTGCCCATGCGAGGGAGTGCCAGTCATCGAAGGGGCTCATGGCGTACTGGAAAATAACCACCGGCACGCTGGCAATCGGCTTGAGCAGGTTGCTGCTCCAGAACTGGTTGCCGAAGGCGGTGAACAGCAGCGGTGCGGTTTCCCCGGTAATCCGCGCCAGCGCCAGCAGGATGCCGGTCACCACGCCGGCCTTGGCCGCTCTCAACACGATCTGCAACGTCAGTTTCCACTGGGGTACGCCCAGGGCCAGGGCCGCCTCGCGCATGGTGGAAGGTTGCAGTTGGAGCATCTCGTCGGTCGTGCGCACCACCACAGGAATCACCAGCAAGGCCAGCGCCAGGGCACCGGCAATGGCGGAGAAACCTACCTGGTGATTGGTCAGCAGGTTCAGCGGCAGGATCACCCCGGTGTAGATGAACAGGCCCAGCACGATCGACGGCGCGGACAGCAGGATGTCGTTGATGAAACGCACCGTGGTACCCAGGCGCGAGTGCCGTGCGAATTCCGCCAGCCAGATACCGGCCATCAGTCCGATGGGCGTGCCAATCAGCAGCGCAATCCCGGACATCAGGGCGCTGCCATAAAACGCGTTGGCCAGGCCGCCGTCTGTTCCGGGTGGCGGCGTCATCTCGGTAAACAGGCGCAGGTTGAGCGCCTGAAAGCCGTTGATGATGGTGGTCAGCAGAATCCACGCCAGCCACAGCAGGCCAAAGACTGTCGCGCCACAACTGAGCAGCATGGCCACCCGGTTCTTCAAGGCACGCTTGCGGTACAGGCGTTCGTTGCTGCTCATAGGCCCTCCTTGCGGGACAGGCGCATGAGCATCAGCCGCGCCAGTGCCAGCACCACGAATGTCACGATAAACAGCAGGAAGCCCAGGGCGATCAGCGCCGAACGATGCAGGTCGGTGTACGCCTCGCTGAACTCGTTGGCGATGACGGACGCGATGGAACTGCTGGGCATCAGCAACGAGGCGGAGAACTGTTGCGCGTTGCCCAGCACGAAGGTCACGGCCATGGTTTCACCCAGGGCGCGGCCGAGGCCGAGAAAGATCCCGCCGACCACGGCCGAACGGGTGTAGGGCAGGACGATGTCCCACACCACTTCCCAGGTAGTACTGCCCAGTGCGTAGGCCGACTCCTTCAATTGAGTCGGCACACTGCGGAACACCTCATGCATCACCGACGTGATGAACGGCGTGATCATGATCGCCAGCACGATGCCGGCGGTCAGCATCCCGATGCCCAGCGGCGGCCCCTGGAACAGCGAGCCAATAAACGGAAGCGCACCCAGGTAGTCATTGATCCAGGGTGACAAGTGTTCAGCCATAAAGGGCCCGAAAACAAACAGGCCCCACATGCCATAGATAATCGAGGGAATGCCCGCGAGCAATTCAACGGCGGAGGCGACCGGCATTCTGAGCCAGGGCGGCGCCACTTCGGTGAGGAAAATCGCGATGCCGAAACTCACCGGCACCGCAATCAGCAACGCCAGCAACGAGGTGACCAAGGTGCCGTAGATCGGTACCAGGGCGCCAAAGTGGTTGTTGACCGCATCCCACTCGGTGCTGGTGATGAAACCGAAACCGAAGGTCTTGAAGGCCAGGCCACCGCCCCACAGGGTGGAGGCGGCGATGCTTGCCAAGAGCAGCAGCACCAGCATCGCGGCCCCGAACATCGAGCGTTTGAACCACAGATCGTGGCGCTGATCGCGAGCGGCGCGGCTATCACCCGACACGTCGCTTGCGTGAGTAGTCATAACCAGGGATTGCACGGTGTCGTTCATATCAGAAGTGCTCACCCGCCTCCATCAAGCATGCACATGCTTGAGGAAGGGGGCTATAGAGGCGGATCAGTGGGCGAAGTCAGACTTCCAGTAACCTTCGATCCGGGTCACGAGGGAATCGGGCAACGCTACGTAGTCCAATGCCGCAGCCTGCTGCTGACCTTTCTCCAACGACCATTTGAAGAAGTTGAAAGCGGCCTGGCTTTGCTCGGCGTTTTTTGCCTGCTTGTACATGATGATCCAGGTGGTCGCCGTGATCGGCCACGCGTTCTCGCCCGGTGCGTTGGTCATGATCAGGTTGAAGTCATGGGCGTTGGCCCAATCGGCAGTATCAGCCGCTGCCTGGAAGGCCTTGGCGTTGGGCTCGACGAATTTGCCGGACGCGTTCTTCAGTGAGGCGTAGGTCATCTTGTTTTGCAGGGCGTAGGCGTATTCAACAAAGCCGATGGAGTTCTTGATCTGCTTCACGTAGGCCGAAACACCTTCGTTACCCTTGCCGCCCACACCGACCGGCCACGGCACGGTGGTGCCGAAACCGATTTTGGTTTTCCAGCCATCACTGACCTTGGAGAGGTAGTTGGTGAAGTTGTACGAGGTGCCCGAGCCGTCCGAGCGGTGGACCACGGTGATATTCGCGCCCGGCAGTTTCAAGCCGGGGTTGAGGGCGGCAATCGCCGGGTCGTTCCAGGCCTTGATGTCACCGAGGAAGATCTTCGCCAGCACATCACCATCGAGTTTCAGCTGGCCAGCTGCAACGCCCTCGACGTTCATCACCGGCACGATGCCGCCAATCACGCTTGGGAATTGGCCGAGGCCGCCGGCCTTCAGTTCATCCGCCGACAGCGGCGCGTCGGACGCACCGAAGTCCACGGTAGCCGCCTTGATCTGGGCGATACCACCACCGGAGCCGATGGACTGGTAGTTGATCCGGTCACTGGAGCTTTTGCTGTATTCCTGGGACCACTTGGACAGCACCGGGTAGACGAAACTGGAGCCTGCGCCCGTGACGTCAGTGGCGTGAGCGACACCACTCAGGCACAGGGCAGTGAACAACACTGACAGACTCTTTTTGGTCAGCAACATCACGACGACACCTCAAAGGAAGGGGGCAGGTGGAGGACTCCACCTGCCTGGGACGTGACGATTTAATTCCTGAAATGTGTCTGTTTAATGACGGTTTGGCTTTATGAAGAAACATTTAGAAATATCTGTGGGCGACCCCGGAAGGGATGCTCCGAGGTCGCTGCACTGATCAACCCTGGCTGCGCACCAGGATCGACTCATCGATCTGGGCGATCGACGTGACTCCGGTCAACGTCATGGCCACGCGCATTTCCTTGGCGAAGATATCCAGCAGGTTCTCCACGCCACGCTGCCCGTCGGCGGCCAGTGCGTAAGCCTGTGCACGGCCCAGCAGAACGCCCTTGGCGCCCAGCGCGAGCATGCGCACCACGTCCAGCCCCGAGCGTACGCCGGAGTCCACCAGCACCGTCAGATCGCTGCCCACGGCTTGTACGATAGGCGCCAGTGCCTTGGCTGTGGACAGCACGCCATCCAGCTGGCGCCCGCCGTGGTTGGAGACGACGATGCCGTCGGCACCAAAGCTCACCGCGTCCTTGGCATCCTGTGGGTCGAGGATGCCTTTGATGATCATCGGGCCTTTCCAGAATTCGCGGATCCACTCCAGGTCTTTCCAACTGATGGAAGGGTCGAAGTTGTTGGCCAGCCAGCCGATGTAGTCCTTCAGTTGGGTGGGCTTGCCCAGGTACTTGGAGATGTTGCCCAGGTCGTGGGGGCGACCCAGCAGGCCCACATCGAAGGCCCAGGCCGGTTTGGTCATGGCCTGCAGGATTTGGCGTTGCGGCCCGTAGGCACCGGACATACCCGAATGGGCGTCGCGATAACGCGCGCCGGGGGTGGGCATGTCGACCGTGAACACGAGGTTTTTCACCCCGGCGGCCTGGGCGCGCTCCAGGGCGTTTTTCATGAAGCCGCGGTCTTTCAGCACATACAGCTGAAACCAGATCGATTGCGGGCTCTGGGACGCCACTTCCTCGATCGGGCACACGGAAACGGTCGACAGGCAAAACGGAATGCCCTTGTTCGCTGCCGCCTTCGCCGCCTGGACTTCACCACGCCGGGCAAACATGCCGGTCAGGCCCACCGGGCTGAGGACCACCGGCATCGCCAATGGCTGGTCGAACAACGTGGTTTCAAGGCTCAGGCTTTCGACGTTGCGCAGGATGCGCTGGCGCAGGCTGATATCCGACAGGTCGGAGCTGTTGGCCCTGAGGGTGTGTTCGGCGTAGGCGCCGCCGTCGATGTAGTCGAACAGGAAACGCGGCAGTTTGCGGCGGGCGGCTTCGCGGTAATCCGATGCAGACGAAATGATCATGAACAGTGATGCCCCGAGTGAAGAAAACGGTGGGGTGAGGATAGACAAAGGCCTTTCATGGTAAAAACAACTTTTCCAACTTGAATCAAGTCGCAAACGGAATACTCATGAACCTTCGTACGTTGCTGGCCTTTGTCGAAGTAGTTCGCCAGGGCAGCTTCTCACAAGCAGCCGAGGTGGTATCGCTCACCCAGTCTACCGTCAGCAAGGCGGTCAAGACTCTGGAAGATGAATTGGGCACGCCGCTGTTCAATCGCATCGGCCACAAGAGCGAGCTCACGGCCGCCGGCGAAATTGCCTACCGCCGAGCGCTGGTGTTGCTGGCGGAGCGCAGTGACCTGGTGGCCGAGATCAACGACTTGCTGGGGCTCAAGCGCGGTGTATTGCGCATCGGCTTGCCGCCGGTGGGCAGTGGGGTACTGTTTGCGGCGATGTTTGCCTTGTATCGACAGCGTTATCCGGAAATCGAGATCGAGCTGATCGAGCATGGCAGCAAGAAGTTGGGCGAATGCCTGGAGGCCGGGGAGGTGGACCTGGCCGCGTTGCTGGTACCGGTGGCGGGAGAATTTGAATATCAGGATGTGCGCGTCGAGCCACTGATGGTGGTGATGCCGATCGACCATCCTTTGGCCGGGCGTAAAAGCGTCGATTTTTCCGACCTGGCTGACTCGCCCTTTATTCTGTTCGAGGCCGGGTTTGCGCTTAACCGGATCATTCTCACAGCCTGCGAGCGCAGAGGCGTAGTCCCGCGTATCACCGCCCGCAGTGCCCAGATCGACTTTATCGTCGACCTGGTTGCCGCAGGCCTGGGTGTCGCGTTTCTACCGAGCATGCTGGCTTACAAACACCTGCACGCCGGCATCGCCCTGATCCAGCTGGACGAGCCCCAGACTGATTGGCACATCGCCCTGGCTTGGCGGCGACAGGCGCACTTGCCACCGGCGGCGCGGGCCTGGCTGGATCTGGCCCTGGAGATGGGGAATGTTCCGGACACGACCCGGCCTGCGGTCTAGCCTTGTGCGACCAGGGGCAGGCGGCTCTTGACGACTTTTTGCAGCAGCAGGGCCAGCACCTCGGTGGAATACGGCTTTTGCAGCAAGACAAAACGGCTGGCTTCTTCCTGGGCGATACGCGCGTATTCGTCGTTGTAGCCGGTGGTGAGCACCACTGGCAGCCATGGGTACAAGGCTTCGATTGCGTCCAGCAACTCCAGGCCACTCATGCCGGGCATGGAGATATCGGAGAACACCACCTGGAAGCTTTCTGGGTTGGGGGCCAGGGCTTCCAGCGCGCTGTTCGCATCCGGCACCCACAGCACGTGAAAGCCCATCTGTTCCAGGGTTTGCGAGGTGTACAGGCCCACATCGGCGTTGTCCTCGACCATCAGCACGCACAAGCCTGAGATGATGGGCGAAGCGCTGGTGTCTTGAGGTACCGGCATGGCACTTGGCTCGACCTTGGGCAGGTACAGCGTAAATTGGCTACCCCTGCCGCACTCGCTCTGTACCAGGATTTCCCCGCCTGATTGCTTGGCGAAGCCGTACACCTGGGACAAGCCCAGGCCGGTGCCCTGGCCGATACCCTTGGTGGTGTAGAAGGGCTCAAAGATCGCGTCGAGTTTTTCCGGCGGGATACCCGAGCCGGTGTCCGCCAGTTCGATGGTCACGTAATCGGCGACACGTACCGGGTGAGCGCGAACCGAGGGTAGCCAGCTTGCCGTCGAAACGGTGATGGTCAAATGCCCGTTGCCGGCCATGGCATCCCTGGCGTTCACCACCATGTTGACCAGCGCGGTATCGAACTGGCTTTCGTCGGCGTTGATAAAGCAGGCGTCGTCAGGCACCTGGATGCTTACCTTGACCCGTGAACCGGTCAGGCTGTCCATCATCTCGCCCACCCGCTTTACACTTTCGCCGACGTTGAACATCTCGGGTCGCAAAGCCTGGCGGCGGGCGAATGTGAGCAACTGGGCCGTCAGGCGGGCCGCGCGATCGACCGTGCTGGCGATGGCTTCCACGTATTTCACGCGGCGTGCTTCGCTCAGGGCAGGTGGCTTGAGCAAGTCGGCACAGGACTTGATCACCGTCAGCAGGTTATTGAAATCATGTGCGACACCGCCAGTGAGTTGGCCGATGGCTTCCAGTTTCTGTGACTGACGCAGGGCGTCTTCCGACAGTCGCAGGGCTTCCTTGGCTTCTTCCTCAGCCTGGATATCACGGCCCACGGCGTGGATGTAGTCGCTGTCGGGCACGGCCGTCCAGGCGATCATGCGGTAGCTGCCGTCCTGGTGGCGGTAACGGTTCTTGAAATTGGGGAAGTTCTTGCCATCGCCCAAACGGCTGACCGCAGAGGATGAGACGGCCAGGTCGTCGGGGTGAACCAGGGCCAGCAACTGGCTGCCCACCAGGTCGTTTTCGGCGTGGCCGAGCATGCGTGTCCAGGCCGGGTTCACGGCGGAGATCACACCGTCGAGTTGTGCCACCAGCATCAGGTCCGGCGACAGGCGCCAGATACGGTCGCGATCGCGAGTGCGTTCGACCACCCGCTGTTCCAGGGACTCGTTGAGTTTGCGCAGGGACTCTTCGGCTTCGCGCAGGGGCGTGATGTCCCGGGATACGCAGAGGATTTTCTCCGGCAGGCCGTCACTGCCCATGATCGGGCTGACGTTCACGTGCCACCATTTAAGGTTGCCGGCCAGGGTGTGGGCAGCGCCGACAAAGCTGGCATTGCGACCGGCCTTGGCGGCTTCAACGGCAGCCTTGGCATCGAGATTGCCCTGGTCGTGCCAGAAGTCGGGCCAGGGGCAGCCGCGGATCGCATTGAAGTCGCTGACTTCCATGATCTGCTTGCCGCCTTCGCTCATGAAGGTCAGGCGGGCGTCGAGGTCCAGCACCTTGATGCAATCGTTGATGCTGGCAAGCACGCGTTCGGTGAAGGCTTCGCTGTGGTTGAGGCCCGCGGCGGACAAATCACTCTCGCCAGATTCAGGTGGGCTGTTTGTCTCAGGCCCCGTCCCGATAGTGCTATTCATTTGAGTGCTGCCACGCGTGTTAAATGGCCGTCATCATGTCATTGCGACACTTATATCACCAGCGCCTTCACGCATATTCGATGGCAGGCAATCCGGCATGCTCCAAGCGTGACGGCGAGATTAAAACCCGTCAGTCATATTCAGGTTCCGGGGTCTGAATAAGTGCTGGAAAAACCGTCGAAGTCTTTGAAAAAAATAGGATTGTCGGACAATTTTGCGCATGAAAAACTCTTCATAATTTGCCCGCTCGAAGATTGGTAGCTTCCTCTCGCTGCCCAATAATTCGAGTTCTAATAATGAATAAAAAACTCTTCAAGAGCGCTTTGGCGCTGTCGATTTCCCTTGCCTCCACTTCCTTGTTTGCCGGTGGTTTTGCCCTCAACGAACAAAGCATCAGTTCAATGGGGACCGGTTACGCCGGGCGTTCCTCCTCCGCGGATGACGCCAGCACGGTGTTTGGCAACCCGGCGGGCATGTCTCGCCTCAAGCAGAATGAAGTGAGCATCGGGGCGACCTACCTGGATGCCAAGTCGAACATCAAGGATGCCAGCTCCAGCCAAGGTGGCGTGGACAACCCCGGCACCAACAAAGGCGATATGGTCCCCGGCATCGCCGTACCGATGGGCTACCTGGTGACGCCGATTGATGAACACTGGGCGTTTGGCCTGGGAATCTACGCGCCGTTCGGCCTCGTGACCGACTATGAACACAGCTTCCAGGGCAATGGCTTTGGCAACAAAAGCAAGGTTCAAGTCATCACGGTGCAGCCAACCGTCAGCTATGCCTTCAACGACAAGGTTTCGGTGGGCTTCGGTCCGACCTTCAACCGTATCAGTGGCGAACTGGACTCCAAGGTCCCGGCATTTGGCCTCGGCACGGAAAACGTGAAGGTCAAGGGCGACGACACCGCCACCGGTTTCAACGCCGGTATCCTGGTGCAGCCGATTGAAAGCACGCGCATTGGTGTGACCTACCACTCGCAGGTTGTGTATCACCTGTCGGGCAAAACCAACGCCTCGGGGGTGCTCACCGACCTGGTGGATGGCGGCCCGCAGCGGTATGACGCCAAGCTGGATGTCACCACGCCGTCGTCCGTGGACTTCTCGGTCACCCATAAACTCAACGATGACTGGACCCTGTACGTCGGCAGCACCTACACCCGCTGGAGCCAGTTGAAGAAGATTACGATCAACAACAGTGGCGTCTCTGACCTCGCCACCGAACTGGCCGGCCTGAACTCCATCACCGAAGAACAGCACTGGCATGACACCTGGTCTCACGCCATCGGCCTGTCGTACCAGTTGAACAAGCAACTGGTGCTGCGTACCGGCTTTTCGGTGGACCAGACGCCCACCAACAACACCGACCGGTCCGTACGTATTCCTACGGGCGATCGCACGGTGTTCAGCTTGGGCGCCGGCTGGACGCCAGTGGATAACCTGACCTTCGACGTCGCTTATTCCTACCTGAAAGAAGAGCCGATCAAGGTCCGCGACAATAATCCGCAACTGGCGCTGACCTACGACGCCAAGTATGAAAACAGCGCCAACGGTTTCGGCGGTTCGGTGACTTACCGCTTCTGATGCACCGGAAGAGGGCAAAGAGTCAGTTTTCTGACATGGCTCTTTGCTAGCAATTGTATCGGTCGCGCTACCAAACCTTCCCTGTCTTGGTTAAATTGGCTGCAATCCAGCTCAAGACAGGGATCGTCATGACTACGCTTTCGCCGATCAGCTCCGCCATCGCCCTTACCAATCGACCCGCCGTTACCCCGCCAGCTACGCAGGCGCCAGAAACGGACGCCGCTGCCGTGCGACCTTCCTCGGTGGTCAGCTTTGGCAATGTCACGGTGGACGTTCAAGCCGAGACGTATTCCCGCAACGGCCAATTGCCCGGCCATGGGCCGATCAATGCCTGGGAAAGTGACAGCGACGATGCGGTCACCAAAGCGATCAGCACGAATTTCCCTGCACTGCCCAGAGGCACAGGCTTCAGCGGCCTGGGCGCCACCCTGATTGAGCAATTTGCGAAGAGCGGTACCGACATTTCCCAGTCGGCGCTGAGCACCAGCGCTTCCAGGACCCAAAGCCCCGCCGAACTCAAGGTTCAACAGGCGCTGCTGCACAGCAGGGCCGACAACCTGGTCAGCCTGACCGTCAAGACGGCCAGCGGCAAGACCGTCACCTTCAGCCTGGCCAGCCAGTTGGGAGGCTTGGCCGCGCAGGCGAAGGTGGACGGTGGCGTCCTCAGCGCCGCCGAACTCAAGGAAGTCGCCAAGTTGGGCGAAGCCTTCCAGGACGCGATCGACGGCCTGGCCGCCCAGCCGCCGAAACTCGAGCTGAGCAAGCTGACGCAGTTTGATTCCAGCGTATTGGCTTCGGTGGACCTCAGCGGCAAATTGAAAGTGAGCAATACTGACGACCTCACGCTTGCATTCCATGCGGACAGCCAGGGCCGCACCACGCGCATGAGTAGCCCGGCGGGGGAAGTGAATCTCTCGGTCGACCTGAAGAACGCCGGCATCCTCGGCAACGCCAAGCAACAGGCAATCGCGCTGAAAAGCTACCTGGCCCAGTTCGACAAGGCCCAGGCGCGGGGCAAGGCCAATGCTGACCTGATGGCGATGTTCAAGGATGCGTTTACCGCCATGAACAGCAACTACCCGCAGAGCGCCAAAGCGCCTGCGCCGCTGACCCGCAGCGCGGCAGATCAAGGCCTGCTGACGGGCCTGGCGGATTTCAAGGCCTCCATCAGCCAGGCGGCCAGCTCCCCCAACCCGGCGCGCCCAGGGGAAACCGATACGTTTGCCTATGGGATTTCCCAGAAAACGCGCATCGGCGGCAATAACCTCTCCAATCGCACGATCGATCAGGTCCAGCGATCAAGCCTCAAGGCCAGTTTCCATCAGGGCCTGGATGGCGGGAAGCCGCCGGCTTTCGATACCAGGCGCGAGTCGCAGAACTACCTCTATGTGCAGGTCGACGACAAGGCCAGCAGTGCGGCGAACATCACCTACAAGGATGGCTTCCTGACCAACGCCTCCGTGGACCAAAGCGCCAGCCAGAACACCCGCACCCAGCGATACGAGATGGCTCGACTGGTTAAAGACAGCGTGGTACCGAACGAGGCCACCGGCCATCGCGACTACCTGGTACTGCTGGAATATGCGGCGCGGGAAGGCAAGAGTGCCAAGGGCGCCGATGAAACCATCCTGAAGGATGCCCTGGCGAACATGCATCAGGGGGCGTTGCTGCAAGACGATCCGTCCGCTTTGCCCGGTTAAACCGGTCGTTGTAAAAAAGGGAAACCCCTGGCCGGGTTTCCCTTTTTCATGCCTGGCCGAATCCCAGATTAGGCTTTTGAAACCATTCGATATTCTGTAGCCTTGCGCAGCTTCACCGTGCTTGATGAACACAATCACTTCGTCCGGCGGCGCCCGAAAGGCTCCAGAGCCGGTGGTACACTCGACTTTCGCGCAACTGCGCCTGCAGGTCTTGCGAACATGACGCAAATTTCCGAACGCCTTCTGGTCCAAGCCCACCTCGACGCCAAGCAGCCCAAAGTGCTGAGCGCCGAAGAAGAGGCGGGCTACCGCGCCGCCATCGCCGCCGAGCTCAAGGCTCAGGACGCGGTGCTGGTGGCACACTTCTACTGCGACCCGGTGATTCAGGCCCTGGCCGAAGAAACCGGTGGCTGTGTCTCCGACTCCCTGGAAATGGCCCGCTTCGGCGCGGCGCACCCGGCCAAGACCGTATTGGTGGCGGGCGTGCGATTCATGGGGGAGACGGCCAAGATCCTCACGCCTGAAAAACGCATCCTGATGCCGACACTGGAAGCCACGTGCTCTCTGGACCTTGGCTGCCCGGTGGATGAGTTCTCGGCATTCTGTGATCAGCACCCTGAGCGCACGGTGGTGGTCTATGCCAACACGTCGGCGGCGGTGAAAGCCCGTGCTGATTGGGTGGTGACTTCCAGTTGTGCGCTGGAGATTGTCGAAAGCCTGATGGATAACGGCGAGACGATTATCTGGGGGCCGGACAAGCACCTGGGCACCTATATCCAGCGTCAGACGGGTGCAGACATGTTGCTGTGGGATGGTGCGTGCATCGTGCACGAGGAGTTCAAGTCCAAGCAGTTGGAGGACATGAAGGCGTTGTACCCGGACGCGGCGATTCTGGTGCACCCGGAGTCGCCGACGTCGGTGATCGAGTTGGCGGATGCGGTGGGGTCTACCAGCCAGTTGATTGCGGCGGCGCAGCGGTTGCCGAACAAGACGTTTATCGTGGCCACCGACCGCGGCATTTTCTACAAGATGCAGCAGCTGTGCCCGGATAAGGTGTTTGTCGAGGCGCCGACGGCGGGGAATGGGGCGGCGTGTCGCAGTTGTGCGCATTGCCCGTGGATGGCGATGAATACCCTGGAGCGCACGCTGCAGTGCTTGCGTGAGGGGAGTAATGAGATTTTTGTTGAGCCTTCGGTGATTCCGCAGGCGGTTAGACCGCTGAAGCGGATGTTGGATTTTACTCAGGCGGCTCGGTTGAGGTTGGCGGGGAATGCTTGATCTTGTTTGAGTACATATCCGTTATTTAGGTAACGGCCGCTTATGGTTCCGCT
>NZ_JACAOM010000099.1:0-10941 GCF_013386245.1 Pseudomonas sp. 21615526
ATATCCGGCGCCGGCTTGGCCGCCCCGACCTCCGGATCATCCGCCGTGACGATAGTGTCGAACAGCCCAAACCACTCACGGTGCAACGTGGTCTTGTGGCCAAACGAGTTGCGCGACGAACTGGTGCCCACGGCAATCGGAATGTTATGCGCCTTCAAGTGCCGCACCAGCGCCTCAGCACCCGGCATGCCCAAGGCCTTGGGGAAACGCTCGCTCATCAGCGGCTCGCGGATCACCAGAAATTCTGCGGGGGTAATCGGCAGGTCCAGCGCCTTGACCACGTAATCCGCCAGGTCCTGGGCGCCGCGACCAATGATGTGCTGCTTGATCCCCCAGTCATAGGTACGGCCATAGCGTTCGGCGATGATCTGTGTGACTTCGGTGTAGATGCCTTCTGTGTCCAGCAACAACCCGTCCATATCGAAAATGACAGCCTTGATCGGGACAGCGGTACGCGGTGCATTCATCACTACAGATCCGTGGGCAAAAGGACTAAAAGGATTCAGCACAATAACGGCCAGCGTTACCTGCAAGCAACCGTTACGGCCTTGTGCCGAATCCAGTCAGTGCTTCACTCGGGAAAATCCGCCCCCTCAGTTACCTCAGCCCACGCATCAAAATCCGCACTCAGCGCCTTCACCTTGGTCCGCGCAAAGGTCAACGCAGCCTTGCCCAGCAACAGGCGCAATGGCGGTTGCTCAGCCTCCACCGCCTTGACGATGGCAATCGCCGCGCGCACCGGATCACCCGGCTGCTTGCCGCTGTAGTTGCGAACCATATTGGCCCGTGCCACCGCCGTTTCCTTGTAGTCGGCAATCCCGTGAGCCGCCTCGTTGGCCGAACGCCCGGCCCAGTCGGTGCGGAACGGGCCCGGCTCGACCAGCAACACCTTGATCCCCAACGGCGCGACTTCCTGGGACAGCGCCTCGGAAAGGCCCTCCACCGCAAACTTGGTCGCATTGTAGAAACTCAGCGACGGGAACGCCGCCACACCGCCCACCGAGGAAATGTTCACGATGCTGCCCGAGCGCCGGGCGCGCATGCCGGGCAAGGCCGCGCGGGTCATGGCGCTCAAGCCCCACACGTTGATTTCGAACATGTTGCGCACGTCATCCAGGTCGCTTTCTTCGAAGGAGCCGAAGTAGCCGACACCGGCGTTGTTGACCAGTACGTCGATATGGCCGAAACGTTCTTCAGCCGCTTTGACAGCCGCCTCGACCTGGGCCTGGTCGGTAACGTCCAGCGTCAGGACCAGGGCGTTTTCTTCGTGACCGGCAACGATGTCTTGCACCTGCTGCGGATTACGCGCGGTGACCACGGTCGGGTAGCCGAGGCTCAGGGTGTGCAACGCCAGCTGGCGGCCGAAACCGGTGGAGCAGCCAGTGATGAACCAGACGGGTTTTGCGGTGGAAGTCGTCATAAAGGGCCAATCCTCGTGTGTGTAGGAAAAGTATGCGCGCCGCTGTTCTTGCTAAAAAGATGCATAATCTGCAAGGCCCTTTCGGAAATACCACACAATGGACACGCCCGATTTTCAGCAGTTGCGACTGTTCCTGCAGGTCGCCCGCTCGAAAAGCTTCACCCAGGCGGCCGACGCCAGCAGCCTGTCGGTGTCGACCGTCAGCCATCGCGTGCGCGCCCTCGAGAAACAGTTGGGTGTGCAACTGCTCAACCGCACCACCCGCAGCGTCAGCGTGACCGAGGCCGGCGAGCAGTTGATCCAGAAGATCACGCCGCTGCTGGAAGAACTGCAAACCAGCCTGCACAGCGTAGCAGCGGCGACGGTCGACGCCGCCGGCACCTTGCGCCTGAACATTCCCTCCACCGCCAGCCGAATGGTCCTGCAACCGTTGCTCCAGCGCTTCCTGCGCAAATACCCGGGCATCAACCTGGAAGTGGCGGTGGATAACAGCCTGGTGGACATCGTCGCCCAGGGTTTTGACGCGGGAATCCGCTACGACCATGTGCTGGCCGAAGACATGGTGGTGGTGCCGGTGGCGACGCAGTTGCGATTCGTCATCGTCGCCACGCCGCAGTATTTGCAGGGGCGCAAACTGCCCACTCATCCCCACGACTTGCTCGAGCATGAGTGCGTCAACTACCGCAGTGCGCAGACCGGCTCGCTGCACCGCTGGGACTTTGAAAAAGCCGGCAAGCAGATGCGGGTTACGGTAAAAGGCCGGCTGGCGACCAACGATGTTGAATTGATGGTGCGCGGTGCGCTGGACGGGTTTGGCTTTGCCTACGTGGCGCGCTCCAGCGTCGAGCAGTACCTGCAACGCGGTGAGTTGGTGGAGGTTTTGGACGACTGGATTGCCCACAGCGCGCTGTATTTGTATTACTTCAACCGTACGAACACGCCGAAGAAATTGCGGGTGTTTATCGAGTTCCTGAAGGAAGAATTCGGGACCTGATCCATTCAAAAAGCGAACCCCATCATGCTCTACCGCTTCGCCGCCGACGGCCTGGTGCTGTTTCATTTGTCGTTCATTCTGTTCGTGCTGTTTGGCGGTTTGCTCGCCCTCAAATGGCGACCGGTCATGTGGCTGCATTTGCCTGCCGCCGCGTGGGGCGTTGCCGTTGAAGTGTTCCATCTGCCCTGCCCGCTGACCCGCTGGGAAAATCTGTTTCGTCATTTGGCCGGGCAGGACGGATATGGCGGCGGCTTTATCGAGCATTACATCCTGACCCTGATCTACCCGGCCGGGCTGACGCCGCAGATTCAATTGGGGCTGGGCGCGCTGGTGCTGTTGATCAATATCGCGGTGTATGTACGGCTGATCAGGCGCGCTTAGGCAAGCAGCCGATACCCACCAATGTCGCCTCAACCGCCTCGTCCAAAGGCGTGTGCGGTTCGCTGCCCAATATCTGTACGAGACGGCCGTTATCCATGCGCACCTCGGTTTGCCACAGGTAACGCATTTCCTGCATCTCGCGGAAGGTGGTGACAAAGGGCGCGGCCAGTTTCAGCAGCCACCACGGGAAAGCACGTACAGAAGGCTGTTGGCCGGTCCTGCGTGACACCACCCGCTGAATCGCCTGGCTCATCTGCCGACCATCGGCATCTATGTGCCCCGCCATATGAAAGCGGGCGAAGGCATCAAGGCTGTCGCGGCGTGCAATCAACTCGACCATGGTCCTCGCCACATCAGGCAGGTAAGCCCACTGATGCCCCACGCCTGGTGCTCCCGGATAACTCACGCTGGCCACCGGTTTTGCGGGCTTGACCAGGCCTTGGGAAAACCAGCTGCTGCCGGCCTTGGCGCCGAAAAAATCGCCTGCCCGCACGATCAGCGCCCGTGCGCCCTGCTGGGTCGCCTCAAGCAAACGCTGCTCCATCTCCACCCGGATCGCGCCCTTGCGGGTAAGTGGATGCTGCGGCGAATCTTCCTCCAACCGCGCAAAGGCATCAGGCCCGAAGTTGTACACCGTGCCTGGCAAGACAATCGTCGCCCCTTCAGCGACTGCCGCCGCGATGCTGTTGTCGATCATCGGCAGCACCAGCTCCGCCCAGCGCTGGTAACCAGGCGGATTCACCGCATGCACAATCACCGAACAACCCCGGGCCGCTGCGACGACTTCCCCACGGTTCAGCGCATCACCTTTTATCCAGGTGAAATCGGCATTCTGTTTGTGGGCCTTATCCACATCCCTCGTCAGGGCACATACCTGCCAGCCGGCAGCGAACAACTGCCGCGCCACCTCGCCACCAATCCCGCCTGTCGCGCCCAATACTAGAACCTTGTTCATGGTTTTTCCCCTGAGGGTTGTGTGATGGGGCGATTCTGTTCGCCGGCGAGCTATAGAGGAATTGCCGAAGATCATCCAGACGCTATACATTTATGCATGGCATCAAATATTGGTTGGGAGCTTTACCGGTCATTCCTCGGGGTACTCAAGGAAGGATCGTTGTCGGGGGCCGCACGGCAGCTCGGCATCACGCAGCCCACGGTCGGGCGGCACATCGCTGCGCTGGAAAAATCCCTCAACGTGGTGCTGTTCACCCGCTCCGCCAGCGGCCTGTTGCCCACGGCGGTCGCCCTCACCCTGCGCACCCATGCCGAAACCATGGAAACCACGGCTGCCGCCCTCGAGCGCGCCGCGTCGCCCCAAGGCCCCGAAGTGCGCGGCGTGGTACGAGTGTCTGCCAGCGAAGTGATCGGCGTGGAAGTCCTGCCGCCGATCATCACCCGCCTGCGCCAACAGCACCCGCACCTCAAGGTCGAACTGGTGCTGAGCAATCGCCTGCTGGACCTGCTGCAACTGGNNGTCGGCCTGCACGCGCGCAACGACTACCTGCAACAACACGGCACGCCCCAGAGCCTGAATGACCTCACGGCCCATTCAGTCATCGGCTACGACCAGGAAAGCGCCTTCATCCGCAGCCTGGCCGTCAAAGGCTTCGACCGCAGCGCCTTTTCCCTCAGCAGCGACAGCGACCTCGCACAACTGGCCCTGATCCGCGCCGGCGCCGGCATCGGTGGCTGCCAGGTCAAACTGGCCCGGCAAGACGCCCGCCTGAGCCGAGTGCTGCCGGACGCATTTGCCCTGCAACTGGACACCTGGGTCACCATGCACGAAGACCTGCGCAACAGCCCGCGCTGCCGCGTCACCTTTGACGCCCTGGTGGCCGGTTTGCAGCATTACGTACAGGATTGAGACAGCTTCGCTGGTGAAGAATCAGAGTCCCTCAAACCCTTCATAGACGCCCCCATGTCCGAAGCCTTCGAAGTCCCCAGCCCCCACGAAAAACACGTCGAACACGCCACCGAACATGCCCACCGCAGCGGAGACAATTTCGCCAGCCGCATCGCCGTGATGACCGCCATCATGGCCACCGTCGGCGCCATGCTCAGCTACCAGGCCGGCTCCACCGAAAGCGAAGCGGCGATGGACAAAAACAACGCCGCCATCTTCAAGACCGAAGCCGCCAACCAGTGGAACTACTACCAGGCCAAATCCAGCCGGCAGAACCTTGCGGAGCTGGCGACGCATATTCCGGGGGTTGATGCCAAGCACTACACCGACGAGATCGAGCGTTATAAAACCCAGAAGGAAGACGTGCGCAAACAGGCCGAAAAGCTCGAGGCCACCTCGAAGGAATGGGATGAAAAGTCAGAGCAGGCATTGCATCAACATCACCGCTGGGCACAGGCGATGACCGCGATTCAGATCGCGATTTCGCTGGCGGCGATTACCTTGCTGACAAGGAAGGAATGGTTGAAGCGCATGGCGTATACCGCCGGTGGTGTGAGTGTGGTGTTGGGTGGGATGGCGTGGTTGCATATTTAGGTTCCATCCTGCCATCGCTATATAGTAAAACGCATAACGCCTGACACTATAAAGCCGAGGAAAAGCCGGTGACCGCACAATCATCCAAGGAAGCTGTGGGCGTCGCCTACAGCATCGACTCAATGCGCTACGCCCAGGCCATGACTTGGCGCGCGATCGAAGCACTGTCCAAACTCATCCGCCCCGGCATGCTCGAATCCGAAGCCCGCGAGCTCGGCAAAAAAGTCCTCGCCGACCTCGACATGCAGCGCATCTGGCACCCGCTGCTGGTGCGCTTTGGCGCCAACACCCTCAGGACCTTCAAGGAACGCTCCGACGGCGACCCGGTGCTGGGGGAAAACGACATCTACTTCATCGACATGGGCGCCGTTTGGCAAGGCCATGAAGGTGATGCGGGGGCGACCTTCAGCACTGGCAACAACCCGGAGATGGCCGCGTGTGCGCGCGCAGCGAAAGAGTTGTTTGACCGGGTGGAACAGCGCTGGAGGAACGATAAAGTCGTCGGCCTGGAGCTGTATCGTTTTGCCGAAGAGCAAGCGAAGGAAATGGGTTGGGTGCTGAACCTGGACATCAAAGGGCACCGTGTCAGCGACTTTCCCCATGCGATTTACCGTGGCGGTGATCTTGGGGATTTTGACCAGTATCCGAATGAAGAGCTGTGGATTCTGGAGATACAGATCGCGCACCCGAGCGGGGCTTATGGTGCGTTTTACGAAGATTTGCTGGCTTAACTTTTTCAAGGAATAAAGATGGAACGCTCGACCGAATTTCCCGTGCTGTTGTTTTCCTACGGCACGTTGCAGGACAAGGCAGTGCAGCTGGCCAACTTTGGGCGGGAGTTGGTGGGTCAGCAGGATGCGATGCTGGGGTATTCGACAAGCTGGGTGGAGATTACCGATCCTGAGGTGTTGGCGGCCAGTGGCAAGACCCATCATCCGATTGTTTCGCCGAGCGGGCGGAATGAGGACAGTGTTGAAGGGATGGTGTTTCAGATTACCGAGCAGGAACTGGCGGCGGCGGATGCGTATGAAGTGTCGGACTATAAGCGGGTTTCGGTGGGGTTGGCTTCGGGGTTGACGGCTTGGGTGTATGTGCAGGCTTGAGGGCGTGCAGTTGGTCAGTCGGAGTGATTTCCTACAGATCAATCGGAAGGCATGCCCTGCCCGCTTCGTAATGCTAGGTCTATAGTTCCTCGGTCGCCGTCATGGCGACCGAGTTTGGCGACTCGAAGACAAATCTGAAAACTAAAACTCTGCGAACCAGTTTTTCAGGCGGCGGCTGTTTTATGAAGGTCTAACTTGAAAAAAGGTTAGCTATTTTTCTATTTGTCTCAGATGGACTCCCGTATGAATCAATATATGGCACTCACCAGCAACGACTGCACCACACCCGCCCTTTTCGTAGACACAACAGCACCGCTGGATGTCCTGCTTGATGCTGCAAACTATCGGATTCGCGCCGTAACCCAAGTTCTAGAAAACCTGGCGCTGCGTGCAGAAATCAGTAGTGATACGGTCGTGCTGGGCGACTTTTCCTTGCTCTGCGCAATTCCGTTACGCGATGGATGCGATCTGCTGGATGTCATAGGTCGGAGGATGGCAGCGCAGTATTCCTGAACCCATTGGCTTGACCCCGCAAAAACGAAAAAGGGACGACCTCTCAGTCATCCCTTTTTGCGAACATTACCCAACCTAAACGCAACGTGTGCCACGAGCCTTATGCTCGTACTCCCACCCCTTACACGCCAACCCTACATGCTTGGGAATCAGAGCGGCCCCGCTGCTGTAGGAAGTAATGGTCCTACGAGTGAAGCCTAGTTCCACAGCCGCAGCGGAGAGCGACAGATTGTTGCTGAGCATCCACTTTCTGAAGTCCTGCGTCAGCATGACCTCGCCGGACTGTTCCAGCGCCAAACGATGCAAGGTGACGGAGGACAACTCCAGGTCATTGCCCCAAGTCACGTCAAAGCCCCACTCACCGACTTCAACCCGACCAAATAGAGCCAAGTCCTGAAGGGGTTTTAGAATCGGGAAGGTATTTATGTGATCAGTGAGATCAACGGTGTGCCGCTTACCGTTATTCCACTCAATTTCGATGGCATGCTTGCCGGCAACTGGTTGCACAGCAGAGATGCGAAGCTTGCTGGTCATAAGTCAGTTCCTCCGGTTTTGTTCATTCCATACGCGCCAAAGATCAGTGGTATGGACTTTTGCCCAAAGCAGGGCAGCTTTCAAGGCCTTGGTTTCGGCACCTTTGCCGAGAACCACCAGCCCTTCTATCTGAACCAACGACTCTCCGTCCGGCGTTTGCACGTGAAAGTGCGGCGGCGCGTGGTCGTCGGGATAGATTTTTATTTTCCAGTTTCGTTCACTGTGAAGGGTAGCCATGGGGACAGATGCTAGAGAAAATTTTTCTCTAGCACAACCCTGTATTCAAACCCCAGAAACCACAAAACCCCTGGCTTCTCTCGAAACCAGGGGTTTTGTTTACATCGAATTTGGCGGTGAAGGAGAGATTCGAACTCTCGATACAATTTCTTGTATACACACTTTCCAGGCGTGCTCCTTAAGCCACTCGGACACTTCACCGTATCTCGTCAAACTGATTCAGTCTGTCGAGGCGCGCTAATGTAGTCGAAAGCTTTTCCGATGGCAAAGGTTTTTTTCAGAATTTTCATGCGCTTAGGCGGTTATGCCGTTCCAGCCCTCTGCGGCGCCACGCACACCACGGCGATTCTGCCATTCTCGGGCACTCGCGGCGCTTGTCTATGGTAGCTGCTGCGCCTTGCCGAAGGCCGCCTGCGGGCGGGCATGGGGGAAAAGTCTGACTGGGTAGTCAGTCATGGCGCTTTACCAGGGCGGGCGCGGTGGGTAACGTCTGCCGTCTGTCCTTCTATTACAAGCATTACAAGGAATCGCGTCATGAGTGAGTTGATTGCCTACCACCTCGAAGACGGTATCGCGACCCTGACCCTGAGCAACGGCAAGGTGAATGCCATTTCGCCGGCAGTGGTCAGTGCGTTTAATCAAGCGCTGGATCAGGCCGAGAAGGATCGGGCGGTGGTGATCATCACGGGCACGCCGGGGATTTTGTCCGGTGGCTATGATTTGAAGGTGATGACCGCCGGCCCTAAAGAAGCCGTGAGCCTGGTGACGTCGGGCTCCACCCTCGCCCGCCGCCTGTTGTCGCACCCCTTCCCGGTGATCGTGGCGTGCCCCGGGCACGCGGTGGCCAAGGGGGCATTCCTGTTGTTGTCGGCGGATTACCGGATCGGTGTGGACGGGCCTTTCAGCATTGGCCTGAATGAAGTGATGATCGGCATGACCATGCACCACGCCGGGATCGAGCTGGCGCGGGATCGTCTGCGCAAGTCGGCGTTCCACCGTTCGGTGATCAATGCCGAGATGTTTAACCCGCAGGACGCGTTGAGCGCCGGGTTCCTGGATAAGGTGGTCGCGCCGGAAGAGTTGCAGGCCGCAGCGCTGGAAGCCGCTCGCCAACTGAAGAAGATCAATATGAACGCCCACAAGCACACCAAGCTGAAGGTGCGTAAGGCGCTGCTGGAAGCCCTGGATGACGCGATCATTCAGGATCAGGGGCACTTGGGTTAATCAAACCTACGCCTGCTAAATCGAAGCCCGACCTTGAGTCGGGCTTTTTCTTACAAAGAATTCCGGTTTGCCTACAACCGCTCTAGACAGTGTCTGTCACAGCATGTTGAAACATGCGCTTAAACATCGCCTATCTTCTGACTCTATAGGGGCAATTGCCGAATACAGTGCACATCCGTACACTGCGCCACCTTTTGTCCCGATGGGCTGTGTCGATGCTTTTTTTGTTACGCATGTTGTTGATGGGCCTGCATTTTATGATTGCGGGCGTACTGGGCGTGCTGCTGGGGATCTGTCGGCCGTTCAATCCGGACAACAGCCGTTACTGCGCGCGCCTGTATGCGGTGCCGGCGATGTGGCTATTGCGCCTGCGAGTGAAGGCCGATGTCGACTCGCTGCGTCACAAGCCCAGCAGTTGCGTGATCATCGCCAACCATCAATCCAACTACGACCTGTTTGTGTTCGGCACCGTGGTGCCGTACCGCACGGTGTGTATCGGCAAGAAGAGCCTGAAGTGGGTGCCGTTGTTCGGACAGTTGTTCTGGCTGGCGGGCAATGTGTTGATCGACCGGGGCAATGCGCACAAGGCGCGGCGTTCGATGCTGACCACCACCCACACCTTGCAGCATGCCGACACCTCGATCTGGGTGTTCCCGGAAGGCACGCGCAACTTCGGTGAAACCCTGCTGCCGTTCAAGAAAGGCGCGTTCCAGATGGCGATCGCCGCAGGCGTGCCGATTGTGCAGGTGTGTGTCAGCACCTATGTGAAGCAGATGAAGCTCAATCGCTGGAACAGTGGCGATATTCTGATTCGCTCGTTGCCGCCGATTCCTACGAAGGGGCTGACGATGGATGACATGCCGCTGTTAATGCAGACCTGTCGCGAGCAAATGCGCGACTGCATCGAGGCGATGGACCGCGAGCTGCAAACCACGCCTGCAATCACGGCTGAACCCCGCCGAATTTGCTGACTCTGATTGGGCAGGGCAGCTAAGCTGCCTGACAGTTGTCATCTGCCATTCAAGAAGAAGCGATCAGCACTATGGGTAGAGTTGTTGCGGCCGCCGTCTATAGCGCCGGAAAGAAAGTCACTGATATCACCCTCGACGAAGGCGCCGCGTGGGCCGCCAAGCCTGACCACTTTGTGTGGATCGGCCTGGAAGAGCCCAGCGCACTGGAACTGGCCAACCTGCAGCGCCAGTTCAACCTGCACGAACTGGCCATCGAAGACGCCCTGGAAAAACACAGCCGCCCCAAGCTTGAAACCTTCGGCGATGCGCTGTTTATCGTGACCTACTCACCGGTGCGCGATAACGGCAAGCTGGAGTTTATCGAAACCCATATCTTTGCCGGCAACGGCTACATCATCACCGCCCGCAACGGCCACTCGGCATCCTACGGCTATGTGCGCCAGCGCTGTGAGGCGCGACCGCTGTTGCTGGAGCATGGGGAAGATTTCGTACTCTATGCGCTGCTGGATTTTGTTACCGAGAACTATCAGCCGGTGAGCGAGGCGATTCATGCCGAGGTCGATGAACTGGAGCGCAACGTGTTGTGCAACTCCCTGAGTGAAGCGGATATCCAGAAGCTCCACGGCCTGCGCCGCGATGTGCTGCGACTGAAGCGCTATGTGGCACCGATGGTGGAGATCAGTCAGGAATTGCAGAAACTGAGCTTCCCGTTTATCGACAAGAACATGCGTCCGTACTTTCGCGATGTGCAGATTCACGTCACCCGGCAGATGGAAGACCTGACCACCTTGCGGGATATCGCCAGCCAGACCATCGAGATTGGGGTGTTGCTGGAAGCCTCGCGCCAAAGCGTGGTGCAACGCAAGTTTGCCGCGTGGGCAGCGATTCTGGCGTTCCCGACGGCGGTGGCCGGGATTTACGGGATGAACTTCCAGAACATGCCGGAGCTGCAGTGGCACTACGGCTATTTTGCGGTGCTGGGGTTTATTGCGGTGGGGTGTACAAGTTTGTGGGCCAGCTTCAAGCGTTCAGGCTGGCTGTAGGAAAACTGCTGTTGTGGCGAGGGA
>NZ_JACAOM010000099.1:10966-18978 GCF_013386245.1 Pseudomonas sp. 21615526
TCCCTCGCCACAAAAAGCTCGTCAATCAACCCGAATAGTTAGGCCACGTCCGCTTTTGGTTTGTGCGCCACAAACCGCATCATCCATTCCGCCACGGTAACGCCGTGATGGTCTCGCTCCAGGCTGGCCACACCGTTGGTGTAGACCTTCTCCCCCAGCGTTGTCTGAAGAATCTCCAGCAACTCGCGGGAATAGTCGTGGATAAATTCCGGGTGGCCCTGGAAACACAGCACCTGGTCTTCAATGTGGTACGCCGCAAACGGGCAGAACTCGCTGGAGGCGATCACGGTGGCGTTTTCCGGCAAGGTGGTGACCTGGTCCTGGTGGCTGATCAACAGCGTCAGTTCTTCCACCACCGGGCTCATCCACGGTGCCTTGGCGTTCAGTTTGTAGTCATGGATGCCCATGCCCCAGCCCTTGGTCGCCCGCTCGGTCTTGCCACCCAACAGCAGCGCCAGCAACTGGTGGCCGAAGCAGATGCCGATCAGCTTGTCGCCGCGGGCATGGCGGTCCAGCAGGTAGGTCTTGAGGGTCTGGATCCACGGATCGGTGCCAAAGGAGTCGGCCTTGCTGCCCGTCACCAGGTACGCGTCGAACACTTCTTCATCCGCCGGGTATTCACCCTGCACCACGTTATAGATGACGAACTCGGCGGCAATCGGCTGTTTGGAGAACAGGCGCTTGAACATCTGCCCGTACCCTTGGTACTGATCGATCAGCCCAGGACGCAGGATATCGGTTTCCAGGATGCACACGCGTAACGACATAAAAAATACCTGACACGGCGATGGGAATAATGAACACCCCCAGAGCCTGCCTTGAAATACCCTTCCAAGGCAAGCCCCATCGCCGCTCCCACATTTTGATNNACTGGTTGATGAATTGCAGCGCTCCGCCGCTCCAGGCGGCAAAGCCGATACCGAAGATCGAGCCGACGTTGGCATCCGCCGTCGACATCAGCACGCCCTCCTCCACACAGCGCACGGTTTCAATGGCTTGGATGAACAGCAAGCGGTCACGTACGTCCTGGGCCGAGATCCGTTGCTCAGGCTTTTCAAAGCGGTTTTTCAACTCAGGCCACAGGTGTTTCTGCCCGCCCGCCGGGTACTCGTAGAAACCGCCACCCGCCGCCTTGCCCGGGCGCTTGTATTCATTGAGCAACAGGTCGATCACGGCAAACGCCGGGTGCTGCGGTAACGGCTTGCCTTCGGCCTGTAAGTCCTTGGCCGTCTGTTGACGGATATGGCTCATCAGGCTGAGAGAAACTTCGTCAGAGACCGCCAGCGGTCCCACAGGCATGCCGGCCTTGCGTGCCTCGGTCTCGATCATCGGCGCCGCCACGCCTTCGCCGAGCATGGCGATGCCTTCGTTGGTGAAGGTGCCGAACACCCGCGAGGTGAAGAAGCCGCGGCTGTCGTTGACCACGATCGGGGTTTTCTTGATTTGCAGTACGAAGTCGAATCCCCGCGCCAGGGTTTCGTCGCTGGTGCGGGCGCCCTTGATGATTTCCACCAGGGGCATTTTGTCCACCGGGCTGAAGAAGTGCAGGCCGATAAACTTGCCCTGGTCTGGAACGGCGGTGGCTAACCCGCTGATGGGCAAGGTGGAGGTGTTGGAGGCGATCACCGCTTCGGCACCCACCACGTTTTGCGCGGCCGCCGAGACCTTGGCCTTGAGTTCCCGATCCTCGAAGACGGCTTCGATGATCAGGTCGCAGCCGGCAAGATCAGCATCGGATTCGGTAGGAACAATCCGCGCGAGGATGGTTTCCCGCTGTTCGGCGGTCAATTGCCCACGCCCGACCTTCTTGTCCAGCAACGTGGCCGAGTGGGCCTTGCCCTTCTCTGCCGCCGCCTGGCTGACGTCCTTGAGCACCACCTCAATGCCCGCCGAGGCGCTGACGTAGGCAATGCCCGCGCCCATCATCCCGGCGCCGAGCACGCCGACCTTGCGTGTTACATAAGGTGCAAAGCCCTTGGGCCGCGAACTGCCGGCATTGATTTCATTGAGCTGGAACCAGAAGGTGCCAATCATGTTTTTCGCCACTTGCCCGGTGACCAGCTCGGTGAAGTAGCGGGTCTCGATCAAGTGCGCGGTTTCGAAATCCACCTGGGCACCTTCCACGGCGGCGCAGAGGATTTTTTCCGGGGCCGGGAAGCAGCCGTTGGTTTTGGCGCGCAGGATCGATGGCGCAATGGCGAGCATTTGCGCGACTTTCGGGTTGGACGGCGTACCACCCGGGATCTGGTAGCCCTTGATGTCCCAACGCTGTTTCGCCTCGGGGTTGGCCAGAATCCACGCCCGGGACTTGGCCAGCAGCTCGTCACGGTCTGCCGCCAGCTCATCAATCAACCCGGCTTGCAGCGCCTGCTGCGGCGTAATCTTTTTGCCTTCCAGCAAGTAGGGCAAGGCTTTTTCCAGGCCCAGCATCCGCACCATGCGCACCACACCGCCGCCACCCGGCAAAAGCCCGAGGGTGACTTCCGGCAGGCCAATCTGTACCGACTTGTGGTCCAGCGCCACACGGTGCTGGCACGCCAGGCAAATCTCCCAGCCACCGCCCAGCGCTGCGCCGTTGATCGCGGCCACTACCGGTTTGCCGAGGGTTTCCAGGGTGCGCAGTTGCGCCTTCAGCACCAGCACGCTGTCGTAGAAATCCTTGGCGTGGGGCTTGTCGACCTTGATCAGTTCATTAAGGTCGCCGCCGGCAAAGAAGGTCTTCTTCGCCGAGGTGATGATCACGCCCGCAATCGAATCCTTCTCGGCGTCCAGGCGGGCGACGGTGGCCGCCATGGCCTCGCGGTACACCCCGTTCATGGTGTTGGCGCTCTGGCCGGGCATGTCGATGGTCAGCACCACAATCTGGTCCTGGCCCTTTTCGTAACGAATGGCATCGGTCATGACTGATTCCTTAGGCTCAGAGGCGTTCGATGATAGTGGCGATACCCATGCCGCCGCCGACACACANNCCATGTCCTTGATGAACTTGAGCACCACCGACGCAAACGCTTCGTTGACCTCGAACAGGTCGATGTCTTCAACCCGCAAACCCGCCTTGGCCAGTGCCTTGCGGGTTGCCGGTGCCGGGCCGGTCAACATGATGGTGGGGTCGGTACTGGTGACAGCGGTGGCGACGATCCGCGCCCGGGGTTGCAGGCCGAGTTCGCGACCTTTGGCTTCAGAACCGATCAGCATCAGCGCCGCGCCATCGACGATCCCGGAACTGTTGCCCGGTGTGTGCACGTGGTTGATGCGCTCGACGTGGCTATAGACCCGCAACGCCGTGGCGTCGAAGCCTATCTGGCCCATCATTTCGAAGCTGGGCTTGAGTTTGCCCAGGCCTTCGAGGGTGGAGTCGGCACGGATGAATTCGTCCTGATCCAGCAGCACAATGCCATTTTGGTCCTGCACGGCGATCAGCGACTTGTTGAAGGAACCGTCTGATCTGGCCCGCGCCGCTTTCTGCTGTGAGTGCAGGGCAAAGGCGTCGACGTCCTGGCGGGTGAAGCCTTCCAGGGTGGCGATCAGGTCGGCACCGATGCCTTGCGGGGTGAAATGGCTGTGCATATTAGTTTGCGGGTCGAGCACCCAGGCGCCGCCGTCACTGCCCATGGGCACTCGGGACATGGACTCGACGCCGCCCACCACCACGAGGTCTTCAAAGCCGGAGCGCACTTTCATCGCGCCGAGGTTCACGGCTTCCAGGCCCGAGGCGCAAAACCGGTTGATCTGCACACCGGCGACGCTGATATCCCAGTACGCCACCAACGCGGCGGTCTTGGCGATGTCGGCGCCCTGGTCGCCAATCGGTGTGACACAGCCCAGGACGATGTCATCCACTTGCCGGGTGTCGAGGTCGGTGCGCTGTTGCAGTGCCGTCAGCAAACCGGCCACCAGGTTCACCGGCTTGACGCTGTGCAGGGCGCCATCCGCCTTGCCTTTGCCCCGGGGCGTGCGTATCGCATCAAAGATCAAAGCTTGGGTCATGACGTCCTCGAATCACTATGCAACGAATCGTGCCCTTACCTTAGGCGCCGGGGCGCCGGATTCAATGACCGAACCGCTCATTGACCTTGACGCTCACGCTCAGACGAACGGTAGGAGGCTACGGGAATCGGCTGATTAATCGTTTTAGCTGTCTAGCCGTAGGGCTGGCGTCTGGCTGGCAATTGGCCTCATGCCTTTTTAATAAGTTTTATTAAGTTGATGAGATGAAATGGATCTAAGCCATGTAGAACGAGGGCTCTAAGGTTGAATCTGTAAGAGAAGTTAAAGGTTGCTGCCGGGTTTTGCTGGAGCACCTGTAGGAACTGTAAGAAAAGAGTCATGTAGCACCGTCATAGTTGAATCGACCGGCACGCATTTGACGCTCAGGAATAACAACAAAAGGCAGTCAGCCATGTTCAAGCATTCGAAAGTACGTCAGGCGGGACTTATTCTGTTCGCCACCACCCTGATTCTGATCTTGCCCAACCTCACCAAGGTCATTGGGTGACCTCTCACACCCCACATTCTGCGCAGACACAGCGCCAGGATCGCAGCCTTTGGCAGCGCCTTTCGGGATATTGCGTATAGCGATCCCGTCAGGGGCTGCCGTTTTGCGCGCCGAGATTTTTTGATTTTGCGGTATCGTGAGTTCCACCGCCTTTTCCGATATGTGGCCCTTCCTTGAAACAGATCATCGTCCTCCTGATCCTGCTGCTGGCCTTGCCGGCGCACGCCGCGAAATTGACCGTCGAGCTGGATCACGCCAGCAAAACCTGGGAAACCACCGAACTGCTCAAGCGTCCGGATGCGCAGACGGTGCAGATCGTTGATGACGTTTCCTACAAGCGCAACATGACGTATCGCGCAGTGCCGTTGGCAGCGCTGTTGCCAGGCATCATGCCGGATAACCATCTGCAGGCAGTGGCCCTCGACGGCTTTGCCGCGGAACTGACGGCGGCACCGCTGCTATCAAAAAGCGGCGCGCGGGCCTGGCTGGCGGTGGAAGATCCGGCGCATCCGTGGCCGCCACTGGCAGACGGCAAGCCCAGTGCCGGGCCGTTTTATCTGGTGTGGACCGATCCACAAGCCGGGCATATCAGCCCTGAGCAGTGGCCGTTTCAGATTTCCGGGATCAAGCAGTTGAAGACGGTGGCTGAGCGCTTCCCGGCGTTGTTGCCGGATCCGAAACTGGCGGCGAATGACCCGGTGAATCAGGGGTTCGCACTGTTCCAGAAGAACTGCCTGGCATGTCATCGCCTGAACGGGGCCGGCGATGCGCAGGTGGGGCCGGACCTGAATATTCCTTACAACCCCACTGAATATTTTGCCGGGGATTTCCTCAAGCGCTACATCCGCGATCCGCAAAGCATGCGGCACTGGCCACAGGCGAAGATGCCCGCGTTTGCCACCAGTGTATTGCCGGATGCGGACCTGGATCTGCTGGTGGGGTATTTGAAGCATATGGCAGGCAGAAAGCAGCCTTAAGGCTCGGGTAAACCTGTGGCGAGGGAGCTTGCTCCCTCGCCACAAAAAGCTGTCCTGGCACGGAGAGCTTTCCTGCTACACAGAGCTCCCTCTCTCCCTGGATCCTACTGCTGCTGCACCGAAATCACCGGTGTCGGCGCTACAAATACCTTGGCATGCATCTGCTCATGCCCTCCCCCACGACGCATGCCTCGTACCGGGCAGGCGTCCAGGTAATCCAGACCCACCGCCAGCTTCAAATGCCGCTCCGGCCGCGCCAGTTGATTGGTCACGTCAAAACTGTACCAGGCGTCATCCAGCCACGCTTCAGCCCAGGCATGGCTGGCGAGGTGCTCGCAGTCTTCGCTATACAAATACCCCGACACATAACGCGCCGGAATCCCCAGGCTGCGGGCACAGGCGAGGAAGGCGTGGGTGTGGTCCTGGCACACCCCGGCACGCCCGGCAAACGCCTTGGCCGCACAGGTGTCGACTTCGGTAGAACCCGGCGAATAGGTCATGTACTGGTTCAGCGCGTGCATCAGGTCGATCAATGCGCTGCGGTCGCGGCGTTGATGGCAATGCTTTTCGGCAAAGCTGCGCAGGGCCTCGTCCGGCTCGGTCAACCGGGTGCAGCGCAGGAACGGGAAGGCCGACTGGCTTTCATGTTCGGCCTCGCGCAATTCGTCGATATCCACTTGGCCACGGGCGCCAATGATGATGGCTTCATGGGGCTCGTCCAGGGTCAACACGTGCAGGATGTTGCCGAACGGGTCCAGTTGCGCCCGTACCGGCCGGGGCAAGTCCAACTGCCAACTGAGGACATGCTGGCGCTCGCTGTCGTGGGGCGTGAGCCGCAGGTACTGGATGCTGGCACGCACCTGGTCTTCGTAGTGGTAGGTGGTTTCGTGGCTGATGGAAAGTCTCATGCCGCCTCCAGGTAGGAACTGTAAATAGCATCGCCCAACTCGCGCACGAGCGGGATGAAGTCGGTCAGCCAAGCGTGCAGGCCTTCCTCGAGAATTTCGTCGATGGCGGTATAGCGCAGGCGTGCGTCCATTTCCGCTGCCAGGCGTTGGGCCGGGCGACCGTTGATGCCGGGCAGGCTGCCAAGGATCTGGTCGATCTCTTCACTGCAGGCCCGCAGCGACCGCGGCACGTCGGCGCGCAGCAGCAACAGCTCGGCGACTTGTCGGGCGCCGGGGGCATCACGGTAGATTTCGGTGTAGGCCTCGAACGACGACAACGCCCGCAACAACGCACTCCATTGATAGTAGGCATGGGCGGTACCATCGGTGACCGCTTCGGCCTGGTCGCCGGCCATTTCATAGCGGGCGTCGAGCAAGCGCAGGGTGTTGTCGGCGCGCTCGATAAAGGTGCCCAGGCGAATAAAACGAAAGGCGTCGTTACGCATGATGGTGCCGTAGGTGGCACCGCGGAACAGGTGGGAACGTTCCTTGACCCACTCGCAGAACCGGCTCATGCCGTAGCGGCTCAGGCCTTGCTGGGCGATGTCGCGAATTTCCAGCCAGGTGGCGTTGATGTTTTCCCACATGTCGGCGGTGATTCGCCCACGCACGGCATGGGCACTGGCGCGTGCAGCGCCGAGGCAGCTGTAGATGCTGGCCGGGTTGGCAGCATCCAGGGCGAAGAAGTGCAGCAGGCGTTCGGCGTGCAGTTCACCGTGGCGCTCGCGGTAATCGTCGAGGGTGCCGGTGATCAGCAGCGGCATCGCCAGTTCATGCAGGCCATCGCCGCGCCCGTCCTGGGGCATCAGCGACAGCGAATAACTGACATCGAGCATCCGCGCGAGGTTTTCCGCGCGCTCCAGGTAGCGTGACATCCAATACAAATCCGAGGCAGTTCTACTCAACATATTTCAATCCTCGACCACCCAGGTGTCTTTGGTGCCGCCGCCCTGGGACGAGTTGACCACCAGCGAGCCTTCCCGCAGCGCCACACGAGTCAGGCCGCCGGGGACCACACGGGTTTCCTTGCCTTGCAGCACAAACGGGCGCAGGTCGATGTGGCGTGGCGCGATGCCGTTTTCGACGAAGGTCGGGCATGTCGACAGGCACAGGGTCGGTTGCGCGATATAGGCGTGGGGCTTGGCCTTGATGCGTGCGCGGAAGGCTTCGATTTCCGCCGCCGAGGCGGCCGGGCCGACTAACATGCCGTAGCCACCGGAGCCCTGGGTTTCCTTCACCACCAAGTCCGGAAGGTTGGCGAGCACGTGGGACAGTTCGCTGGGATTACGGCACTGGAACGTCGGAACATTCTTCAGGATCGGTTCTTCATCCAGGTAAAAACGGATCATCTCGGTGACGAAGGGGTACACCGACTTGTCATCCGCCACCCCGGTGCCGATGGCATTGGCCAACACCACGTTGCCCGAGCGGTACGCCGCCAGCAGGCCCGGCACGCCGAGCATGGAGTCCGGGTTGAAGGCCAGCGGGTCGAGGAACGCGTCGTCGAGGCGACGGTAGATCACATCCACCGCCTTGGGACCATCGGTGGTGCGCATGAACACGCGGTCATCACGCACGAACAGGTCGGCGCCT
>NZ_JACAOM010000100.1:0-15968 GCF_013386245.1 Pseudomonas sp. 21615526
GCTGTTCAAAAGTGAGCCGCCGTAAGGGCGGAACCAATAGCGGCCGTTACCTAAATAACGGATATACACCCCGCCCCCCTCTCACCCCAACAACTCACTCATCGCAATAATCTGCTCCGCCACCTGAATCAGCTTCTGCTGCCGACTCATCGCCTGACGCCGCATCAGCGTGTAGGCCTCTTCCTCATTACACCCCTTCATTTTCATCAACAACCCCTTGGCCGTTTCGATCCGCTTGCGTTCGGCCAACTGCTGATCCCGCGCCTGCAACTGCGCGCGCAGCGCCTGGTCACTCTCGAACCGCGCCATCGCCACATCCAGAATCGGCTGCAACCGCTGCGCCTGAATCCCCTCGACAATGTAGGCACTCACCCCGGACTTGATCGCCTGACGCATCACCCCCGGATCATGCTCATCGGTAAACATCACAATCGGCCGTGGCTGGTCGCGACTCACCAGCACCACCTGCTCCATCACATCGCGTCCCGGCGACTCGGTATCGATCAAAATCACGTCCGGGCGCACCGCTTCGACCCGCGCCGGCAAGTCGATCGTCAACCCCGATTCATCGATCACCTCAAACCCGGCCTCGGTCAACGCAGCCTTGAGCCGACCGACCTTGCGCGGTGTGTCATTGATCAACAGGATTCGTAGCATGGGTTCCTCCTGTCAGCGCAAGGCCTGGCGGCTGGCAACATCTGCCATGGCATGCAGGCGAAAGCTGCGGGCATACCCGGCCGGGTCCGAACCGTCCCAGATTTTTCCGTCGATCAACTGGCTGCTGCGCATGGCCTCGCCACCGGCAGGCACGCCCACGGCGCTGGCCGCCTGGCGATAGATGTCCAGTTGTTGCACACGCCGGGCAACGCCGAGGTAGTCCGGGTCCTCCCGCAGCAGGCCCCAGCGGCGGAACTGGGTCATGAACCACATGCCATCAGACAGGTAGGGCAGGTTCACCTCGCCGTCGCCATAAAAACGCAGCGCGTGGGGATCCTGCCAGTGGTTGCCGAGGCCGTCATCGTAGTCGCCGAGCAGGCGCGGTTCGATGCAATCGAGCGGGGCGTCGAGGTACTGCGGGGCGCTCAGCAACTGTGCAGTGGAGCGGCGGTTTTCCGTGCTCTGTTCGATAAAACGGCTGGCCTGCAGGATCGCCATCACCAGTACCCGGGCGGTATTGGGGTATTGCTCGACAAATGCCTGGGTGCAGCCGAGGACTTTTTCCGGATGGTCCGGCCACAGTGCCTGGGTGGTGGCCAGGGTAAAGCCCTGGTTCTGCTTCACCGCACTGGCGCACCAGGGCTCGCCCACACAAAAGCCGTCGATGCGCCCGGCTTGCAGGTGCGCAACCATCTGCGGGGGCGGCACCACCACACTGTCCACATCCTGCAGGGGATGAATGCCCTGGCTGGCCAGCCAGTAATACAACCACATGGCGTGGGTACCTGTGGGAAAGGTCTGGGCGAAGGTGAGTTTTGTTCGGCTTTGGTGCACGTGGCGGTCCAGTGCCTCAGGACTGGTCACCCCCAGCTGTTGCAAGCCATGGGACAGGTTGATGCTCTGGCCGTTCTGGTTCAGGCCCATCAGCACCGCCATATCGGTGGGTGCCACGCCGCCGATGCCCAGGTGCACGGCGTAGATCAGGCCGTACAGGCTGTGGGCGGCGTCCAGTTCGCCGCTGACCAGGTTGTCCCGCAGGCTGGCCCATGATGACTGGCGCCTGAGATTCAAGGTCAGGCCATAGGGCTGGGCGAAGCCCTGGGTGGCGGCGACCACCACCGAGGCGCAATCGCTCAGGGCCATGAAACCCAGGTTGAGGCTGCTCTTTTCCGGGGCATCGCTGCCGTTGACCCAAGCCAGGGGATCACTCATCAATACGTACCTTTCATAAAAAAACGCCGTTCCGTCGGGTACTCAGAAGAAGAGCCCGGGGTAACGACGTCTGTGTCCTTGAGCCCGTTCCGCCGTTGGCGCGAGCTGCGATAGACAAGGCAAAGCAAGGCACATGCCACGATGCGTACAGGATGGGTTGGGCGTCAGCTTTCCATCAGGATTGAAATCGGCCTGCCTCGCAGTATGGCCGCTCTTTCAGCCCGGGCCATGCAGGCATGTTCAGCCACCTTCACCGTTTCTCGACGCTGCTTTTCGGCCTGCTGCTGCTGGGCAGCCCCGGCGCGTTCGGGGGCTCCTACCAGGCCCGTGATGAAAGCCTGCACACTTTTTTTACCGCGTTGTCCCTGCCGCTGGGGCAGCCGATCGTTGTCAGTCAGGCGGCAGCTCGCAAGCGCATCAGCGGGGCGTTCGATTTCGACTCGCCCCAACCGCTGCTGGAGTCGGTCGCCCAGCAGCAAGGCCTGATCTGGTACACCGATGGCCAGGTGCTTTACCTCTATGACGCCGACGAGGCGAAAAGCTCGGTAGTGACCCTGCGGCATATCTCGGTCGACCTCCTGCGCGGGTTCATGCGCCGTTCGGGGCTCGAAGAGGCGCGCTACCCGCTGCGTGCGAGTGGGGCGCGGGTGTTCTACGTGTCCGGGCCGCCGAACTATGTCGACCATGTGCTGCGCCTGGCCCAACTGATGGACCGCCAGCGTGCGGAACTGCGCCTGGGGCCGCAGCGGATCGGGGTGGTGCAGGTGCTCAACACCCACGTTGCAGACCGCGAGTACAACATGGGCGACAGAACCGTCACGGTGCCGGGCATGGCATCCATGATCGAAAAACTGCTGGCCGTCGAGCAGGAGAGTGCGTCCCCGCGGCAACCCGGATTACTGGCCGACAAGAATATCTCGGTGCTGGCGTACCCGGACACCAACAGCCTGCTGATCAAGGGCAAGCCCGCGCAGGTGAGCTTTATCGAAGGTCTGGTGGCAGAACTGGACGTACCGAAGCGCGCGGTGGAGGTTTCGATGTGGCTGGTGGATGTGGACCGCGATGAGCTCAAGAAGATCGGCGCGACCATGCACAAGGGGGCGGACAAGCCTTCAGCGACCCGGGTCATGGCACCCATCGAGGACGAAGCATTCATGCAGCGGATCACCGCCTTGGAGTTGCGCAGGCGAGCGAGGGTCACGACGTTGCCGGTGATTCTCACCCAGGAGAATGTGCCCGGGGTTTTCAACGACAACCAGACGTTCTATCTGCCCCGGCCGGGTGAAGACCACGACGAATGGCAACCGGTGGTCTTTGGTACGCAGGTCAGTGTTCTGCCGCGCTTTGCCGAGGCGAATGAAATCGAGATGCTGCTCACCGTCGAGGATGGCCGCCAGATGGGCAAGGCTGCCAGTCGCGACAAACCCTTGGCGGGGGTGGAGCGGATGGGGATCAACACGGTGGTGCGTGTGGCTCCGGGCAGGCGATTGCTGGTGGGGAATTTTCAGCGCGATACCGGCACAGCCTTGCTCGGACGCTACAACGGGCCCATGGCCAACAGTGTGCGATTGTTTGTGATTCAGGCGACGGCGGTCGCAAATGTGCTGCATACCGCTGCCGAGCCGGGGCAGGCGCCGCCGTTGACGCGCTCCCAGCATGAGCAGGTGAAGCGGGCATTTAACCGGGTGACCGAAGGATAAGAACGTTGGTGGCGCCCCTGGGCGGGCATCGCCGAAAGGTCCTACGTGCCCAGTCTGAAAAAATCAGTGCCTATGAGGTTTTTTCCTCTCCTATACAGCGAGTGGGCTTTTTATAGTCGCGACCTTCAGGAAACCAGTGTTGGAAGGTGAGTTGGGTGCGGAGGTACGAATGGCCGTGGTGAACGATGGGGTACTGGCTACCCCCATGGTCTTTGAGCGCTGGACGTTGCACGGTGACGGTAGATTGACCAGTGAAGACTCGGATATTCAACTCCCGCCCAAGGAGTGGCAGGTGTTGCGCCTGTTGCTGTCCTCGGCCGGAGTGCTGGTGACCAAGGACCACTTGCTGGAACAGGCATGGCCCCATAACGAGGCCACGGAAGAGTCCCTGACCCGTTGCATCTGTTCGCTGCGCAAATATTTGAAGGGCGGCAAGGGTCTGATCAAGACGGTATACGGCAAAGGGTACCGGGTGACCTGTGCGGTCAGGATGACCAGCCTGACGGTGGGCGCTGTCTGTTCCACCTGCGGTCGGGGGCAGGCATGAGCAGCGCCCGGTGCAAGGGGGCGCTGCTGCTGATGCTCACGCTCGGCTTCGGCAATGAAGCCCGGGCGTATTGCTTGGCCGAGGCTGCCAGCCGATACGGCATGGAGCCGGAATTGTTGCAGGCCATCGCCGCAGTGGAGTCGGGCTACCGCGCCAAGGCCATGAATTACGCCAACAACAACGGCACCCGTGATATCGGGCTGATGCAGATCAACAGCATTCACCTGCCGCGCCTGCTCAAGGAGGGCATTACCGAGCAGCGCTTGCTGGATGAGCCTTGCCTGTCGGTGGAGGTGGGGGCGTCGATCCTTGCCGATTTCGTCAAACAGTTCGGCTACAACTGGACGGCGATCGGTTCCTACAATGTGGGCGGCGGGCCCGGGCCTCAGCGTGAGGCCCTGCGTCTTCGCTATGCGCAAAAAATCTGGGTCCGCTATGAGGAACTGATGACGCACCGTAACTGACGATTGGACGGCACGCCTCGCATGCAGCCCGTCACCCCGGCTATAATCGCCGCCACCTTTCGCCGCCATCCGAGTCAAGCCCGCCCATGTATACCCTGGCCCGCCAGCTGTTGTTCAAACTCTCTCCGGAAACTTCCCACGATCTGTCCCTGGACTTGATCGGTGCCGGTGGCCGCCTGGGGCTCAATGGCCTGGTGTGCAAGGCCCCGGCGAAAATGCCGGTGTCGGTGATGGGGCTCGATTTCCCCAACCCGGTAGGCCTGGCTGCGGGTTTGGACAAAAACGGTGCGGCCATCGACGGTTTTGCGCAGCTGGGTTTTGGCTTTGTCGAAATCGGCACCGTGACCCCACGGCCGCAGCCGGGCAACCCGAAGCCGCGGATCTTCCGCCTGCCGGAAGCCGAGGCGATCATCAATCGCATGGGCTTCAACAACCTGGGTGTGGATAACCTGCTGTCACGGGTTCAGGCGGCGAAGTACACCGGTATCCTCGGGATCAATATCGGCAAGAACTTCGACACGCCGGTGGAGCGTGCGGTGGATGACTATCTGATTTGCCTGGACAAGGTCTACGCCCACGCCAGCTACGTCACGGTCAACGTCAGCTCGCCGAACACCCCGGGCCTGCGCAGCCTGCAGTTTGGCGACTCCCTCAAGCAACTGCTCGAAGCCTTGCGCCAGCGCCAGGAAGATTTGGCTGTGCGCCACGGCAAGCGTGTGCCCCTGGCAATCAAGATTGCCCCGGACATGAACGACGAAGAGACCGTACTGGTGGCCCAGGCCCTGGTGGATTCGGGCATGGATGCGGTGATCGCCACCAACACCACCCTGAGCCGCGTCGGTGTCGAAGGCCTGGCGTATGGTGACGAAGCGGGCGGCTTGTCCGGTGCGCCGGTACGCGACCAGAGCACCCACATCGTCAAGGTGCTGGCGGCCGAGTTGGCAGGGCGCTTGCCGATCATTGCCGTGGGCGGCATCACCGAGGGCAAGCACGCGGCCGAAAAAATCGCCGCCGGCGCGAGCCTGGTGCAGTTGTACTCCGGCTTTATCTACAAGGGCCCGGCGTTGATTCGCCAGGCGGTGGATGCGATTGCGGCATTGCCGCGCGGCTGACAACAGGCAATAAAAAGGGCTCCTTGAAGGAGCCCCTGGGCCGAAGCCCGCCGCCCGGATGGGGCGTGCGTGGTTAAGTGGTTGCGTATTCGTGCTGGTGTCGGAATTAAATGCCCTTGATTAGCCGACGGCGTGAAGTTCGTTGAGTCTGTGGATTCCCGCAGTGCCAGTCATACCGTCCCAGTTGTCGCCGCGTCCTTCTCGCCAGCCGTTGATCCAGGCTTGGCGTACCGACGGTAGAGTAAATGGGCAAAGCTCACGGGATTTGCCATGAACGCCATATTGATATCCGCGTAAAAATGCTCTTTCCAACGGATCACGCTTAAGTCTTCTCATAGGGTGTTTCCCTCACTTGTTGACTGTCTTGATATCCTTCGGCCTCGTCCGAGGCCGGGCAGAGTTTTTCTGCCGTTGGTGCGCTCGCTGCCGGCGTGGCGAGCTATGTGTCGGCGTCGTTACGGCGCCAACCTGTGTTGAGTTCTAACCAATAGGTCACATGGATTCAATGATCGTTTTGTCATAAGCACGTAACGATAACGATGCTATAGCCATAAGCTGGGATGGCTTTTCGCCCCTTTTATTGGGCAAACCCAGCTATGATGTGCCCTTCAAAGAGGATGGGTTTAATCCTTTAGTGAGAATGTCCGCCTGTTGCAGTCGGTTATTATTCGACGAAGGGTCGGAATGTTTCTTCTTGTTGCTCCAAATACTTGAACTGCCCCGTCGATAAAGGCCCGAAAGGCCGGTAGCCGGGGTGGAACGGCACATTCGTGCCACACGAGCGCTCTTCAAGAAAAGCGCTTGATTGAAAACCGAACGCGCGATGCGTCGCCCGTTCACTTATTGCTGAAAAGCCTGGAATGCCCCATGTCGGACCGTTTTGAACTCTTCCTCACCTGCCCCAAGGGCCTCGAAGGCCTGCTGATCGAGGAAGCCGTCGGGCTTGGCCTTGAGGAAGCCCGCGAGCACACCTCGGCCGTGCGCGGCATGGCCGACATGGAGACCGCCTACCGCCTGTGCCTCTGGTCGCGCCTGGCCAACCGCGTGTTGCTGGTGCTCAAGCGCTTCCCGATGAAGGACGCCGAAGACCTGTACCACGGGGTGCTGGACATCGAGTGGGAAGACCACATGCTCGCCGACGGCACCCTGGCCGTTGAATTCAGCGGCCATGGCTCGGGCATCGACAACACCCACTTCGGCGCGCTGAAGGTCAAGGATGCGATTGTCGACAAGCTGCGCACCCCGACCGGCGAACGTCCATCCATCGACAAGATCAACCCGGACCTGCGCATCCACCTGCGCCTTGACCGTGGCGAAGCGATCCTTTCCCTTGATTTGTCCGGCCACAGCCTGCACCAGCGCGGTTACCGCCTGCAGCAGGGTGCGGCACCGTTGAAAGAGAACCTGGCGGCGGCGATCCTGATTCGCTCCGGCTGGCCGCGCATCGCTGCCGAAGGCGGCGCGCTGACGGACCCGATGTGCGGCGTCGGTACCTTCCTGGTGGAAGGCGCGATGATCGCCGCCGACATGGCGCCCAACCTGAACCGTGAGCTGTGGGGTTTCACCGCCTGGCTTGGCCACGTTCCGGCGCTGTGGAAAAAACTTCACACAGAGGCCAGCGAACGTGCCGCCATCGGCATGGCCAAGCCACCGCTGTGGATTCGTGGTTACGAGGCGGATCCTCGCCTGATCCAACCCGCCCGTAACAACATCGAACGCGCAGGCCTTAGCCACTGGATCAAGATCTACCAGGGCGAAGTCGGTACCTTCGAGCCGCGTCCGGACCAGAACCAGAAAGGCCTGGTGATCTGCAACCCGCCGTATGGCGAGCGTCTGGGTGATGAAGCCAGCCTGTTGTACCTCTATCAGAACCTCGGCGAGCGTCTGCGCCAGGCGTGCCTGGGCTGGGAAGCGGCGGTGTTCACCGGTGCTCCGGACCTGGGCAAGCGCATGGGCATCCGCAGCCACAAACAGTATTCGTTCTGGAACGGCGCCTTGCCGTGCAAATTGCTGCTGATCAAGGTCACCCCGGATCAGTTCGTCACCGGCGAGCGTCGCACCCCGGAACAACGCCAGGCCGAGCGCGAGCAAGCGGCCTACGACCAGGCGCCGACCGAGCCGCAAGAGCGCCAGTACAACAAGAACGGGAATCCGATCAAACCCGCCCCGGCCCCAGTGGTCGAGCAGGCGCGCTTGAGCGAAGGCGGGCAGATGTTTGCCAACCGCCTGCAAAAGAACCTGAAACTGCTGGGCAAGTGGGCCAAGCGCGAAGGCGTCGATTGCTACCGTGTGTACGATGCCGACATGCCGGAATACTCCATGGCCATCGACCTGTACCACGACTGGGTCCACGTCCAGGAATACGTGGCGCCGAAGTCGATTGACCCGGAAAAAGCTTCGGCACGCATGTTCGATGCCCTGGCGGCCATTCCCCAGGCGCTGGGCATCGACAAGAACCGTGTGGTGGTCAAGCGTCGCGAACGCCAGAGCGGCACCAAGCAGTACGAGCGCCAGAGCGCCCAGGGCAAGTTCACCGAGGTCAGCGAAGGCGGCGTCAAGTTGCTGGTCAACCTGACCGATTACCTGGACACTGGCCTGTTCCTCGACCACCGTCCAATGCGCATGCGCATCCAGAAAGAGGCGGCCGGCAAGCGCTTCCTCAACCTGTATTGCTACACCGCCACCGCCAGTGTGCACGCCGCCAAGGGTGGTGCGCGCAGCACCACCAGCGTCGACCTGTCGAAGACCTACCTGGACTGGGCGCGCCGCAACTTCTCCCTCAACGGTTTCTCCGACAAGAACCGCCTGGAGCAGGGCGACGTGATGGCCTGGCTGGAAGCCAGCCGCGATGAGTTCGACATGATCTTCATCGACCCGCCGACCTTCTCCAACTCCAAGCGCATGGAAGGCATCTTCGACGTGCAACGCGACCACGTGCAGTTGCTGGACCTGGCCATGGCGCGCCTGGCACCGGGCGGCGTGTTGTACTTCTCGAACAACTTCCGCAAGTTCCAGCTGGAAGACAACCTCGTCGAGCGGTATGCCGTCGAAGAGATCAGCGACAAGACCATCGACCCGGATTTTGCGCGTAACGCCAAGATCCATCGGGCGTGGAAAATCACCGCGCGCTGATCACTGCGTTCTGAAGCCGCAGGCCCGGATCATTCCGGCCTTGCGGCTTTTTTTTGCGCTGGTCAAACGCAAGTCCTGTGGCTATAACTTAGGACCTGGCCAAAGTGACGCACCCGCACGCTGGCGTTCCGAGTCTTGTCTATGCCGCTGCATGCCGTCCGCCCGAAAATCCTAGGCTTTATCAGTGAGCAGGTGTCGGCGTGGCTGGTGGCGGTGGTGGTGTTGCTGGCCGGTATCGCGCTGACGATTGTCGTCGCCTGGGCCGCGTCCGAGCTTTACCAGCAGCAGATGCGCCAGCGCTTTCAACTGCTGGTCAACGAGCGCTACAGCCGTCTCCAGGAGCGTTTCGAGGACCAGGAACAACGCCTGGGCAGCCTGCGGCGGTTCTTCGTCAATTCAAATACAGTCTCGCGCAAAGAGTTCGAAGGGTTCGCGCAGCCCTTGCTGTTGCGTACCCGCGCCTATGCCTGGGCACCCCGGGTTTTGCGTGACCAGCGCGGTGCGTTCGAGCAGGCAATCACGGCGGAGCGCGGTGCGAATTTCTCCATTCGTGAATTGAATGCGGCGGGCGAACTGACCCCGGCGACTGATCGCGATGAGTATGTGCCGGTGCTGTACAGCCAGACCCAGAGCATTCTCGGCTCGCCGCTGGGTTTTGACCTGTTGGCCCAACCACTGCGGCGCTCGACGGTGGAGCGTGCGCAACAGTCAGGGAAGATGGCGGTGTCCCAGCCCATGCAACTGGTGGGTGTGGAGCCGGCCTATGCCATGGGTGTATTGCTGGTGGCACCGGTCAGCCGGGCACCGACGACACAAGTGCCCAACAGTGAACCTTACGGCTACGTCATGGCGGTGATCAGCATGCGCCAGCTGGTGGCCGATGGCTTGCCCAAGGCCGCACGGGACAACCTGGTGATGCAGATTGTCGACACCTCCGATGCAGAGCAACGGGTGTTGTACGAATCCAGCAACCCCGTGGCAGACAGTGACCTGGTGGCAGCACGCCGGCTGACGCTCGGCGACCACGTCTACGCCTTGAGCCTGCGCCCCAGCCAGGTGTTCCAGCAGGGCAATCACTCGTCGCTGGTCAGTATCCTGGTCATGGGCAGCCTGCTGAGTGTGCTGCTCAGTGCGTTGCTCTACGTGGTGGTCAGCCAGCGCCAGCGCGCATTGAAGCTGGTGGAGCAGCGCACCGCCCAATTGCGTCAGCGGGAACAGGAACTGCGAGGCACCCACGGCCAACTGCGCAGCGTACTCAATGCGGCCACCCAGGTGGCGATCATCGCGACGGACTTGCGCGGTGTGATCACCACCTTCAACGCCGGCGCCGAGCAGATGCTGGGCTTTGAAGCACAAGAGGTACTGGGCCTCCTGACCCTCGAAAGCCTGCACCTGGCCCCCGAGCTGGAAGCCCGTGCCGCACAACTGAGCGCAATCCTCGGCAAGCGCATCGCGCCAGCCCAGGCGATGCTGGTGGACAGCGCCGATGCAGTGCATGAGGCCCGCGAGTGGACGCTGGTACGCAAGGACGGTAGCCAACTGACGGTAAACATGCTCGCCACTGTTCTGCTGGACGAGCATGGCCTGTGGGTCGGGCACCTGGCGATCTGCCTGGATGTCACCGAGCAGAAGCGCGCCTATGAGGCACTGGCCGCGCGGGACCGCCTGCTGAAGAAACTCAGCGCCCATGTGCCCGGCGGTATTTTCCAGTTCATCCTGGAACCGAACAATGTCTCGCGTTTCATTTATGCCAGCGATGGCATCCGCGACATCTACGAAATCGAGCCTGGGGTGTTGCAGCAGGATGCGCGAAAGGTCTTCGAGCGGATTCATCCGCTGGATGTCGAGCGGGTACGGGAGTCCATTCGCCTGTCCACCCTGCAACTGAGCCATTGGCGTGAAGAATACCGGGTGCAGTTGCCCCATCGGGGGCTGCGCTGGGTTCGCGGTGAGGCGACGCCGGAAGAGCTGGCCGGTGGCGGTACGTTATGGCATGGCTATGTGTCGGATATTTCCGATCTCAAGCGGGTCGAGGAAGAGCTGCGGGCGCTGTCGATTACCGATTCCCTGACCGGCATTCATAACCGACGCTACTTCCAGGACCGGCTGAAGGCCGAGATGATCCGGGTCAAGCGTGCCTCGGGGGCGTTGTCGGTGATCATGTTCGACATCGATCACTTCAAGCGCATCAACGACCAGCATGGTCACGCGGTGGGTGATGAAGTGCTCAAGGAGTTATGCCGGCGCATCAGCCAGCGGTTACGACGCACGGATGTGTTTTGCCGGCTGGGCGGCGAGGAGTTTGTGGTGCTGTGCGCCAGTACCGACGGCAGCCAGGCGTTCAATGTTGCCCTGGAGTTGTGGCAGGCGTTGCGCGGTGAGCCGATGGAAGGTGTCGGCACGGTGACGGCGAGCTTCGGGGTCGCCAGTTGGCGGGTCGAGGAGGGCGTCGACAGCTTGTTGCTGCGGGCGGATTCGGGTGTCTATGCCGCCAAGCAGGCGGGCAGGGACAGGGTTGAGGCGGAGCGGGTGCTTGCCTGAAGTGCACGGCCATTCAAGCTATTAGAGATCAATGTGGGAGCTGGCTTGCCTGCGATAGCATCACCTCGGTATTCCTGATAGACCGAGGCGTCTGCATCGCAGGCAAGCCAGCTCCCGATATTTGCTGCTGTTAGAGGACCGGGGCCGCCGCCGCCAGTTTCGGCTGGCGATACAGGTCCAGCAGCACCTGGTCCAGTACCGAGGACGCGCCCCACGGTTTCGGATCGTTGAGAATCGCCACCACAGCCCAGGTATTGCCATTGTTGTCGCGGCTGAACCCGGCAATCGCCCGCACGGTGTTCAGGGTGCCGGTCTTGACGTGGGCTTCGCCGCGCATGGCCGTGGTCTTCAGGCGTTTACGCATGGTGCCGTCGGTGCCGGCAATCGGCAGCGAACTGATGTACTCCGCTGCGTATGGGCTTCTCCACGCCGCTTGCAGCATGGTCGCCATTTCGCGGGCGCTGACCCGTTCAGCACGGGACAGGCCGGAGCCGTTCTCCATCACCAGGTGCGGCGCGGTGATGCCTTTTTTCGCCAGCCACTGGCGCACCACGCGCTGGGCGGCCTTGGCGTCGTCGCCGTCGGCATCGGTGCGGTACTGCGCACCCAGGCTCAGGAACAACTGCTGGGCCATGGTGTTGTTACTGTATTTGTTGATGTCGCGGATGATCTCCGCCAGGTCCGGCGAGAACGCACGAGCCAGCACTTTGGCGTTCTTCGGTACCGGCGCCTGGATGTCGCGGCCCTGGATGCTGCCGCCCAGTTCCTTCCAGATCGCCCGAACGGCGCCGGCGGTGTAGGTGGCGTGGTCCAGCAACGACAGATACGTCTGCGAACTGCAGCCGTCCGCCAACTGGCCGCTGACGGTCACGGTGACGCTGCCGTCGGCGGCGGTCATCGGGCTGTAGCGCACATCGCCGGTGCATTGCTTGGCGTTGGAGACCTTGACCTGGTTGTCGATGCGGATGCTCGCAATCGGCGGCTCGACCGACACCAGCACCTTGCCCGAATCATTGCGGGTGACGAAGCGCAGCGCCTTGAGGTTGACCATCAAGGCATCGGGCTTGACCAGGAACGGCTTGTTCTCGTCGTTGCCGTCGTCATTGAACTCCGGCAGTTGCGGCGGGATGAAGAAGCCACGGTCCAGCACCAGGTCGCCGGTCACTTGCTGCACGCCATTGGCCCGCAGGTCGCGCATCAGCAGCCAGAGTTTTTCCATGTTCAGCTTGGGGTCGCCGCCGCCCTTGAGGTACAGGTTGCCGTTCAGGATCCCGCCGCTCAGGGTGCCGTCGGTGTAGAACTCGGTTTTCCACTGATGGTTGGGACCGAGCATTTCCAGGGCCGCGTAGGTGGTGACCAGCTTCATGGTCGAGGCCGGGTTGACCGACACGTCGGCGTTGAACACGGTAGGTGTGCCCGGGCCATTGAGGGGAATCATCACCAGGGACAGGGCATTGTTTTGCAGCTTGGCTTTCTGGAGGGCTTCCTGGACCTTGGGCGGCAGGGAAGTGTTGATCGGGGCGGCGGTAACGGAAAAGGCCAGGGGCAGAAGAAAACTGGCGAGTAACAGTGGACGCAAAGATTTGATCATAAGAATTAAAACCCTACTGCTGAGGGGGTAAAAAGGTGAGGGGTATGTACGAAAAATCCCTCAATGGTCATGAAAGTGTCGGCATTATGCCCCAAGGCTGTCGCACTTGTGGCTGAACGATAGCTGCAATTGGCGGTTTTTTTTACTGGCACTCTGCCGCCTGTCCCAGAGAATCGGGCAAAGGCCTGCTTAAACTGCTAAAGTGCCGCCCGTTATTACTTAAGAGGATTGTTCCAATGGCGACTAACCGTTCCCGGCGTCTGCGCAAAAAACTGTGCGTTGATGAATTTCAAGAGCTGGGTTTCGAACTGAACCTGGACTTCAAAGAAGGTTTGGACGATGAAGCGGTTGACGCTTTCCTCGAAGCATTCCTGACTGAAGCGATGGACGGCAACGGCCTGGACTACGTCGGCGGTGATGACTTCGGTCTGGTTTGCAAAGCCACCCGTGGTTCGGTCAACGAAGAACAGCGTGCCGCTGTTGAAGCGTGGCTGAAGGCTCGTCCAGAGCTGACCCGCGTTGAAGTCAGCGCCCTGCTGGACGCTTGGCACCCAGAAAAGCCGATTAACCCGGCAGTCTGATGTCATGAAAAAGCGACCCGCCCGGGTCGCTTTTTCGTTACTGGGTCTAAAGAATCAGGCCTTGCGCCAGTTCAGAATCACCAGCGTCAACACCCCCGCGACAATTCCCCAGAACGCCGAACCGATGGAAAACAACGTCAACCCCGACGCTGTGACCATGAAGGTGATCAACGCAGCTTCCCGTTCCCTGGGTTCATTCATGGCGATGCTCAGGCCATTGATGATCGAGCCAAACAACGCCAGTGCCGCAATCGACAGCACCAGTTCCTTGGGCAGGGCGGCGAACAACGCGGCCAATGTCGCGCCAAACACCCCGGCGATCCCGTAGAAAATCCCGCACCAGACCGCGGCGGTGTAGCGCTTGTTGCGATCCTCATGGGCATGAGGGCCGGTGCAGATCGCCGCGCTGATGGCTGCCAGGTTGATGCCATGGGAGCCAAACGGCGCCAGCACCAGCGAGGCCAGGCCGGTGGTAGTAATCAATGGCGACGCCGGTACGTTATAGCCGTCGGCCCGCAGCACCGCGACACCCGGCATGTTCTGCGAGGTCATGGCCACCACGAACAGCGGGATGCCGATGCTGATGGTCGCGGCCAGGGAGAAGTGCGGCGTGGTCCACACCGGCGTTGCCACTTCCAGGTGAAAGCCACTGAAATCCAGCAGCCCCATCAGCCCGGACAGCGCCGTGCCGATCAGCAGTGCCGCGAGCACGGCATAACGCGGCGACAGGCGCTTGATGACCAGGTAAGTGAAGAACATCCCCAGCACCAGACCGGTACGGTGCTGCGCGGCGACGAAAATCTCGCTGCCGATCTTGAACAGAATCCCCGCCAGCAAGGCGGCCGCCAGGGACGCGGGGATGCGCTTGACGAGTTTTTCGAAGCTGCCGGTGAGCCCGCAGATGGTCACCAGCACCGCGCAGGTGATGTAGGCGCCGATGGCCTCGCCGTAGCTGACGCCGCCCAGGCTGGTGATCAACAGCGCCGCGCCCGGTGTGGACCAGGCAATGGTGATCGGCGTGCGATAGCGCAGGGACAGACCAATGCTGCACACCGCCATGCCGATGGAAATCGCCCAGATCCACGAGGAAATTTGCGCGGTGGTCAGGCCCGCAGCCTGGCCAGCCTGAAACATCAGCACCAGGGAGCTGGTGTAGCCGGTCATCATGGCAATGAAACCGGCGACGATGGCCGAAGGCGAAGTGTCGGCCAGTGGGCGTAATCGCGCTTGGGGGACGTCGGACATGGGCGGTGTTCCTTTTACCGGGTTGTTTTTGTAGGCGCGAGCTTGCGCGCGAAGGTCGCTAACGATGACGCTGGCACCCTGAATGAATGCGCTGCCTGGACGTTTTTCACGAGCAAGCTCGCTCCTGCAAAGGAGAAAACGTGGAATCAAGCCTAAACTCAAACGTAACGATTCATTGCAATACAGCCGGCGCCCCAAACAGCCGTACAGTGTGTTGGCGCACTGGGTTGTGTACAATGTGCGCTGATTTTACGCGATACTTGCCAGCGACCCTCTGTGCCGTATTACAGTCAACGTCAATTCGCCGCCGTTCTCCCGACCCGAGTGCCCATGAACGAACAGTTGCAGCCCCTCAAGAAACAACCGCGAGCCGGTAAGGCCGGTCGCAGTGGAACCCAGGACGATATCGTCTACGCGCATATCTTCGAGGCGATCCTCGAACAACGCCTGGCGCCCGGTACCAAATTGAGTGAAGAAGCGCTGGGCGAAATCTTCGGCGTCAGCCGCACCATCATTCGCCGCGCGCTGTCGCGCCTGGCCCATGAAGGCGTGGTACTGCTGCGGCCCAATCGTGGTGCGGTAGTGGCCAGCCCGAGCGTCGAGGAAGCCCGCCAGGTATTCCTCGCCCGGCGCCTGGTGGAGCGTGCGATCACTGAATTGGCGGTGCAGCATGCCACGGCCGAGCAACTGGCCGAGCTGCGGCAGATGGTCAACGACGAGCGCGACAGCTTCTCCCGGGGCGATCGCGGCGCGGGCATCCGGCTTTCCGGCGAGTTCCACCTGAAGCTGGCCGAGGCGGCGAAGAATGCGCCGCTGATCAGTTTCCAGCGCAGTCTGGTGTCCCAGACCTCGTTGATCATCGCCCAGTACGAAAGCGGCAACCGCTCGCACTGTTCCTACGATGAGCACACGCAGTTGATCGACGCGATCGAAGCGCGGGATGCGGATTTGGCGGTGAACCTGATGATGCATCACATGGATCACATCGACAGCAAGCTCAACCTCGATGAGGAAAGCGCGTCGGATGACCTGCATGCGGTGTTCTCGCATCTGTTGCAGACCAAGAAGCCGGGGCGCTCGTCTGTAAAACTGTAATTTTCCAGGCTCGCCACTAACCAAATGTGGGAGCGGGCTTGCTCGCGAAGGCGGTGGATCAGTCAGCACATCCAGCGACTGACACACCGCC